>CAYSLJ010000045.1:0-43393 GCA_964431735.1 uncultured Synergistia bacterium
AGGATTATAGATTTTTCGGAAGAGCCTCACACACCGGAAGGTATTTAATGACTTTTCGGATAGGCTCTTAGAACCTATCCGAAAAATAAATTTCTTTTTCCATTCTATGTAAAATCACATGGTATTTTTAAACGTAATCAACCTTTTATTTTTTTTGTCTCTATGATATAATAGCAAAAATTTTTAAATTGGAGATAATATTAATGGAAATAAAAGCAATAATTTTTGATTGTGACGGAGTTCTTGTAGACTCTGAGCCCTATAGCTGCGCAGTATGGAAACCTGTCCTTGCAAAAAGAGGGGTAACAATAGAAGAGGATTTTAAATTAATAGTAGGAAAAAATTCGTCTGATGCAATAAAATTCTTTTTCGACAAATATTCCTTTACCGGAAATATAGATAAAATAGCTCTGGAGAAAGAAGAAGAGTATTATAAATTTGCAAAAGGTAAATTAAAACCCTTTCCCGGCACTGTAGAATTTATAGAAAAAGCTCTCGAATTAAACCTGGCCATATGTGTGGCATCATCGGGAACACCGGAAAAAATTGCTTTTAATCTTTCCGAAGGTGGACTCAAGGAGTATTTTAAGACTATAATATCATGTGAAGATATAAAAAGAGGAAAACCTGAACCGGATATATTTCTTGCTTCAGCCAGAAAACTCGGAGTAAACCCGAAAAACTGTATTGTAGTGGAAGATTCTCTCTATGGCATAACAGCGGCAAAAAGAGCATCTATGTACTGTATAGGGCTTACTACAAGTTTTCCTGCCGAAAGATTGACAGAAGCAGATATGATTGCAGACACTTTAAGAGAAGTTTCTCTTGAGGAATTATGTAGGATATCAGTTATTTACTGACCTGAACGTAAGTATTCCCAACGCGTCACGGGAAGTGTATATATATTTAATAAAATAACTGTTATTCATGTTCACACTGATCACGCGTTACTCATCACGAATTACGACTTAAATTAAAGGGAGGTAATATAAAATGACAAAAATTCTGGACGGTAAAATCATTGCCGGCAAAATAACAGAAGAAATAAAAGAAAAAGTCACAGATTTTGTAAAGAAAACCGGCATAAAGCCATGTCTCGCAGTCATACTGGCAGGAAACAACCCTGCATCAAGGGTATATGTAGAGAGGAAGAAAAAAGCCTGTGAAAAAGCAGGAATGGATTCACAGGAAATTCTCTTCCCTGAAGACTGCAATGAAGAAGATTTATTAAAGACAATAGAAGATCTTAACAGAGATGAAAAAATTCATGGTATTTTAGTTCAATTACCGCTGCCGTCACATATTTCAGAAGAAAAAATAATAGAAGCAGTAAATCCTTTAAAAGACGTAGACTGTCTTCATCCAATAAATACAGGAAAACTCTTCAGTGAAAATCCTGTTGTATTTCCATGCACCCCTTATGGCATATATATAATGCTTAAAGAAAGCGGTATAGAAGTAACAGGTAAACATGTTGTAATAATAGGGAGAAGTAAAATTGTAGGTAAACCTATGGCCGACATACTTCTTCGAAAAGAAATCGGCGCAACAGTGACGGTATGTCATTCAAAAACTAAAAATCTGGAACGCCATACCCTTCAGGCAGATATAATCATTGCTGCTCTGGGGAAACCTGAATTTATAAAAGCTTCTATGGTAAAAGAAGGAGCAGTAGTAGTAGATGTAGGTATAAACAGGCTTCCTGACAGTAATACAAAATCAGGTACAAAATTAGTGGGAGATGTAGCATTTGAAGAGGTATCAAAAAAAGTTTTTGCTATAACACCTGTTCCGGGAGGAGTAGGGCCTATGACTATAGCGATGCTTTTACGGAATACCATCTCTGCTGCAGAGAAGATTGTATCGTAATGCGTGATGCGTGATGCGTAACAGGTTGCACTTTAATACATTTTTAAGACATTTATTGAATAACTATAGGCCTGTTCAAAAATAACCCTGTTAGAATTTAACTGCTGACCTGAGCATAAGCAGGTCGGTAATGTCTTCCCGTAATGCTATAACATCGAGCTATCAATCATAAGGCTTTGCCTGTCTGGTGCTCTGGAGGAAAAATATCACGGCAGAACAGGTGTATTTTAATCGCATATAAGGCAATGTGGCATGATGTAAGCTCTATCAAACCTGGATGTTCCAGTTTAGATTTTTCCGGAAGAGCGCCAGGCAGGCAAAGCCGGGCGATTGTATTTAGCTGAGTATTTACCGCTGGCATCACTAAGAAATCTCTGTCTTCTTCCGATCCAGTACAGCTCTTACCATAGATGTGAGGCCTTCTATAGAGAAAGGTTTCTCTATAAATTGTACATCCTGATCTAAAATACTCTGATTGGTTATAATATTATCCGTATAGCCGGACATAAACAGGACGGCAGTTTCCTTATGGATTTCCAGCAGCTTTGTGTACAGTTCTTTTCCATCCATACCGGGCATAATGACATCGGTCAGCAGAAGATCTATAGAACCTGTATGATTTTCAATCAATTTCAACGCCTGATCACCGCTTGAAGCAACAATAACCTGATAACCATTCTGCTGGAGCATAGCTCTGGCAATATCTCTTACCACATCGTCATCTTCTACAAGAAGTACATTCTCAATTCCACGGTATGTCAAAATAATATCGGATTTTTCCTCACTTTCAGTTTTCAGGACATCTGAGGCAGGAAGGAAAATCTTAAAACATGTACCGCTGCCCGGCTCACTGTAAACCCAGATATTCCCCTGATGCTGTTTCACAATGCCATAAACCGTTGCAAGACCAAGACCTGTACCTGCTTCACCCTTTGTAGAAAAGAAAGGTTCGAATATTCTTTTCTTCGTTTCTTCCTCCATACCGCATCCCGTATCACTCACAATCAAAAGGCCATAAAGACCTGGTTTTGCGTCAGGACGCCCCATACAGGCTGTTCCGTCCAGTTCCATCTGTGACACTTTGATGGTCATAACACCTCCTTCAGGCATGGCATCCTGGGCATTAACAGCAAGATTCATAAGTATCTGTTCCACCTGCCCTGTGTCAGCCATTACAGGACATGGAGCAGAAGGAGGAGAAATTACAAGCTGAATATTTTCACGAATAGTTCGTCTGAGCAGTTTTTCCATACCGGAAACTATCTGTCCCAGGTCTACAGATTTAACCTGCAGTGCCTGCCTTCTGCTGAAAGCAAGTAACTGACGAGTCAGATCCCTGGCTTTCTTTGCTGCATCTATAATCTGTTTAAGCTGTCCTGAACGTTCATCATTCGGATGAATGCTGTATCTGAGTAACTCTGCGTAACAGAGTATCGGTGTGAGAAGATTGTTAAAATCATGAGCCACACCTCCTGCCAGACGCCCTATAGATTCCATCTTTTGAGCCTGCCTGAGCTGTTCTTCCAGGTTTTCTCTTTCTTCTTTTAATTGACCCTCTTCTGTCATATCCATGAGAAACCCTATATATTTTATTACTCTGCCATTGTCATCAAAAAGAGGGTAACCTGTATCCTGTAACAGGACATAATGTCCGTCTTTATGTCGGAAACGATATTCGGCGTTAAATACCGAACCTGTTTCTATTGCAGATATCCACTGACTGAAAATCTTTTCTCTTTCATCAGGGTGTATTAATTCTTTCCATATATCCATACTCGCTTCCATATCTGTGAGTTCATAGCCAAGGGTACTTTTCAGACTTCCGCCGCAGACAACAGTATCCGTTAATAAATCGTAATCATATATAATATTCCCTGCCGAAAGAGCCAGAAGCTCATAACGATTCTTCCATTCTTCCGTTTCTCTTTCGGCCTTCCTTCTCCGGGTTATATCGCGTGTATTTATAAGGATTCCTTTTATGCCGGGAGTATCCATAAGATTTATAGAAGTGGATTCAAAGTGAAGCCAGTGGCCTGATATATGCCTGAATCTGTATTCAACACTCACAGGAACGCGATATTTTTTAATAGTATCTACAAATACCTCTCTTATTTTCGTCTGGTCATCTGGATGTACAGGATAGAGACAGTTTTTACCTTCAAGTTTATCAGGTTTATATCCTGCTATAAATTCTACAGATGGACTTACATAATTTACTATTCCATTTTCATCAACAATAGATACTATATCGTTAGAATTCTGCACAAGAAAACGATATCTTTCTTCACTTTCCCGTAAAGATTTTTCCGCTCTGCTGGCTTTAAGAATCTTCCACATACCGTCAATCATAAACGTCAACTGCCGTACATCTTCTTCATCATAAGGTTCTTCCTTGTTTCCTATCCCTGCGACAATAACTATTTTATCTCCGTCAAAAAGTGGTATATTCATATGACGGGTTATAAAAACATGCCCTTCGGGACAACCTTTTTTCAATGGATTTTCTGCCGTATAATCATTGGTTATGACAGCTTTCCTCTCTCTGACACATTCTCCCCATAAACCGGTAGTTTCCACAGGATATTCCATAGGCTTATCTAACATAAAACATTGGTCCATAACATGTCCTGACCAGGAACGTATAGAGAGAACCGTTTCTTCTTCATTCATAAAAGCAATGTATCCGATTTTACTTCCTGTTAACTCTATAGCTTTTTCAAGAGCGAAATCAACAAGAATATGCTCTTCCTTACCGGTTATTCTGGACATTTCAAGAAGAGCCGATACACGGGCATCATTCATTCTCAGTAGTTCATCTTTATATTTTTGCTCTGTAATATCAGTAATCAGACCATTAAAAATAATCTGCTCATCTGTCTGTTTCGGTTGTGAAACACCCCTGAACCACAGACATTCTCCTCCAGGTTTACGAAATTTTCCTTCAAACTCCCATCTACATTTATCTGTAATCGCTTTTTTTATAGAGGAAAGAAAAGGCTCCTTCCATTCAGGTTCCACACAGGCAGTAAATCGCTGAAAATAATCATCCATTGGTACAGGGTTCAAACAAAAAAATTCTTCCGACCGTTCATTAACATACGAAAGTCCCATTGTGCCATCAAAACCGGCATAGAACTGGTAAACAACGCCGGGGATATTGTCTGTAATATCCATGAGTTGCTTTTCTTTTTTACCGAGTATTTCTTCCATCTGCTTTCTTGCAGACACTTCCTGCTCCAGTTCGGCAGCATAATCTTTGAGTTCCTGAAAGAGCAGAGCATTTCTGAAAGCAATAGAAATATTCATAGAAAGAATCTCAAGAAAATCTGCCTGTTTTTCAAAATCCCGGGGTGACTCTGATGCAAGACCGAGTATTCCAATGACTTCTCTTTCATTCATAAGAGGCAGAGCAGCAAAGGAACAAAGGCCGGACTTTTTACATTCTTCCCATGTACATCTCGAATCAACAGAAATATCAAAACAGTAAACAGGTCTGGATTGACTGGCTGCCAGTCCACAGAGACATTCTCCTACAATATGGGCGGGAAAAATATCCGGAATAAATCTGGAATTACATGCTCTGTAAGACTTTAACTGTAAAATTTTATCTTTTTTAAGAAAAAAAAGAACCACATCGGGAAATAATGCTTCAACTACAGTATCAAGGGCATTTTTAATGACCTGGTCAGGCAGCATACTGGTATTAAGCATACGACCAAACTTATTCAACAGAGACATTTCATGAAGTTTTTGTTTAAGTTTTTCTTCTTCCATGTTATATTACCATCTTTTCCAGAAGTCACGATCTGCAAAAAAATAAAAAACATTGAATATTTACTGACCCGAACATAATGGGTTGTAAAAAAAAACCTTATCATATTTACAATCGTGACGCGTAACGCGTAACGCGTGACGCGAGGAAAATAACCATAATTTGCCAGAGTTATTTTCTTACAGTCCCTGATTACCGCACCGGGTAAATTAGTAACCATTTTATCAGCTTCTGCCTGACAGGCTCTTACGAAGAATAATTTGCCTTAGATAATTTGTTTTACAGACAATAAATTAGCCCTTATTTAATTTTTAATTCTATAGAAAAAACGAATTTTTCTTCTCCAGAGCCTGCCAGGCAGAAGCTTTTTACGGATACTCTTTTACCTGGTGCGGTAATAAGCATGTAATAAAGGTTTTACTCCCGTAACGCGTTACGCGTTACGCGTTACGATTCCTATATAAATATTATAACAGATTAAAGGCCATAAGAAAATACTTAAATTTTTCACGTAAGACTCAAACATCTCAGACGGAAATGATAGAAAAAAAGGATTCATAAGACGAGGTTAAGAGAGGAGAAAAAATACCCATACATGCACTAAGACCTCTTCAGGGTTCCCGGAGATTATCCCAATCCATACCCTTCTGAGGTCTTAGCTTGAAACGAATACCATAAAACAACCTTCCATGCCTATTAATCTCTTGTTGGTTCAGACATCGCAGTCTTATTACCCAGTAAATTCTCTACTTGTTCCCCATGTTCAGGCACTAGCCCGAGTAGAATTACTCGTAATAGCTTTTCCCATGTCTACCTTTCAGGTTAATAGGACTTTCCTGTTATTATGTTAAACACCCTCTGCACATCTATTATTATATATAAGTTTATACATTTTGTCAATTATATTTTAAAAAATTTCTAAAAATTTTTCATAAAAGCACTAAAACCCCTTCAGGATAAGACATAACTCCTTCAGAGGTTTTAGGTTCCCATTGTAAAAGCATAACTACCTGTAATATACTCAGAACTCAGACAGAGAAAACCTTCCCACATTACGGTGAAAATTTCCACAGGGGACTTCAAAACCACCGGTAAATTTCTCCATCTCCACGCCATGATAACTGAAAAAAGGTTTTACTGAATTATTGACAGACTTCCTGGAACTGTGCTCGCTTTAATTATTATACATAAATTGACTTGTTTTGTCAACTATATAATCAAATTTTTCTTTAAAAAGTATTTTTCCTTTAATTTTGAAAATTTAATAATAGTATAATAGTTTATAAATACTGTTTATGTTTATAAAATTATGCCTGTAGATATTATATAAAATAAAAAGCTATAAATCTATCTTCCTGATCTGCTTTATAAATCAGCGACAGAAGAAATATGCTATTCTGAATGAGTAACATAAGTAAAAGTTGACAAAAAAGCCAGTATTTCAATGACAGGACGAAACTCATGATAAATGTAAAAAAAACAAACACAAAATATTAATCTGAATAAGGAAATGAAATCTTAAAAGATGTCCCGCTGTTTCTACTAATTTCTACATGTCCATGAAGCTGGTCTATTAAATTAGCCACCAGTTCCATGCCAAGTGTAGATATATGTTCAAGGCTAAAATCTTCAGGTAAACCTGCACCATTATCACTGACTATGAGTATAAGTTTTTTACCGCCTTCCAGATAAAATTCTACAAGTATATTGCCTTTCCCGGTGGGGAAGGCATATTTAAGGGAATTAGAGATAAGTTCGTTTATAATAAGTCCACATGGTATAGCCTGTTTTATATTAAGAATAATATTTTCAGATTTTATATTCAAATTGATATTATATGAATTGATACTGTAAGTGCTGATGAGATGAGAGGAAAGTTCCTTAATATATTTTGAAAAATCAATTCTGGAAAAATTTTTCGATTGATATAACTTTTCATGAACCATAGCTATAGATTTAATCCTGCTTCGACTCTCATTAAATATATTCAATATGGATTTATCCTTAATGGAAGTGGCCTGAAGCAGTAAAAGGCTTGAAATTATCTGTAAATTATTTTTCACACGATGATGAACTTCCTGTAACAGTGTTTCCTTTTCCTGAAGGAGAGTTATCAGTTCTTTTGTCCTTTCATCTACCATTTCTTCAAGATGGGCTCTGTAATTTATCAGTTCTTCTTCTGCCCGCCTGAGTTCAGTCATATTCAAATTTGTCTCTATAGCACCTGTAACGTAACCATGTTCATCCACGACAGGACTGGCTATTACAAGCCAGTATTTCTCATATTTAAGAGAGAACTCCAGTTTTTGAGGTTTACCTGTTTCAATAGCTTTAAGAACAGGACAGTTATTACATGGTTTATCTCTCATATGAAAAACATTATAACAATATTTACCCAGTAGCCTGTCAGGATTCAGATTAAATTCATCGTATACAGCCCTGTTTACCCATAAGATCTTCAAATCTCTGTCATGGAAGAATACAAGTTCAGACAGAGCTTCAAGAATAGATGACTTTTCTCTTTCCGAGTCCTTCAGAGCTTTCTCTATTTTTTTTCTTTCACTTATATCTGTATCTGTGCCTGCTATTCTGAGAGGATTTCCCTTATCATCTCTGGCCACTATTTTTCCTCGATCCAGAATCCATTTCCAGTTACCTGCTCCGGTTAACACTCTGTATTCTCTTTCATAGCTACCTGTAAGACCTTTCATATGTTCGCCAAGGATTCTTACAGCTTCAGGGATGTCATCAGGATGTATCACCCTGGCCCAGGAACTCACATGGGGGCATAGTTCATTATCACTGTATCCGAGCATATCCATAAGACTCTGGCTGTATTTCACATCCCCTGTAGTTATATTCCAGTCCCAGAATCCCTGATTACTTCCTTCCAGAACCATGAGTAAACGTTCCTCGCTATCTCTTATATTTTTATCCATATTATATCTTTCCAGAAAATTCAGGAAAAGTTCTCCTAACAGTTTAAAGAGAGTAATATCTTCTTTTTTAAAAATCTTTGTTCTCCTTATAGTGGAAACACCGAATATTCCTATAAGCTTTTTATTCAGATGTAAAGGAATGATCAGTAATGATTGAATCCCCAGGGAGTTCAGTATTTTCCTTTCCTGCTCATCCTGTTTTGTCCCTCTGTGCATATCAGTAAAGCAAATAAATTCAAAATTATTCAATTTCTTTAATAATCCCGGGAAAGTATCTGTCGAAAGTCCTCGAAAATATTCTTCCAGAGACGTCATATCTTCGGCATACCAGTCATAAACATGTTCAATCTCAGACAGAGATTCTGAAAAAAGGCATATATAACAATGATCAGTGCCTATGAATTCACCGATAGCCTGTAAAGCCCAGTTTATATCTCTGTCTATATCGGATGTCTTCATATTAATAAAATGGCTTGATATAGTTGACACAAGGTTCTCTATCTCAATTCTATAATGAAGCATTTCATTCGCCTGAAATTTTACCAGTGTCATAGTGATAGCAGATGCAATTTCTTCAAAAAAATTTATCATTTCATGGCTAAAACTATCGGGTCTTCTATCAGTAAATTGTAGAATACCGGCTATTTCACTTTTAATGTATAAAGGAATAAGAGCAAGTGATTCATAACCTGTCCTGTTGTATTGTTCAATAATATCTCTCTTAATCACTTCCATAACACATGGCATATCTGTTGTATTACTGTTTATCCAGAAGCTTCCCATTTCTTTTAAAAATTGCATAACTTCTTTTATTTTTCCGGGAGAAATATTTTTATATATACAAACGGTACAGGGAAGATTTTCCGAAGGCTTAATAAATTCATTACATGTGTCTGAAGTAATAAAATTCAGGAAAAATTCATTATAAACAGAGCAATGTAAATATTCGCCTTCTTTCAGGTATATAGCCACCATATCAAAATCTGTAAATTCTTTTATCAATTCAAGAAGCTTCTCAATTACTTCAGATTTTTTATTGAAATGCTCTGGCATGCTCAAAATTTTTATCATCAACAAATGTCTGGCATCAGCATATTTACGATCTGTAATATCATGGCCATAAAGGCGAACAGACCCGGTCTGTTGAACATAATGGATTAACTGTTCGTACCAGGCATTACCTGTCATTATTTCTCTATAAACCAGTCCTGTGTCTCCTCTCTGAAATTTCTCTGATATCTTTTCCAGACCTGAAAGCCATGGATGAGTATTTTTTTTCATATCCAGGTCGGGAAACAATTTTTTAGCAGAAGGATTGGCATATAAAATATGACCGGACAGACTCATCTCAACAACAGGATCTGGCATAAGGTCAGGAAAAGAATCAAGATATATCATTTTTCCATCTGCTTCCGCCGGAAAAGAACTTTTATCCTTTTCTACAACTGAGCCGTAACATGTTTCATAATATTTCATAATCTAATAAATGCCACTCCTTCATCTTAGGGGTTGTCAAGAAATAACCCAATCATATTTACGTCTATATCGTGACGCGAGGATGATAACCGTTCTAACAATTTACCAGGGTTATTTTCTTACAGTCCCTTAGAAATATTTATATGAGAATCATAATGCGTAACACTTGCCCCGTAACGGGAAGAATAAATACTCATACTTCGTTAGTTAGTGTTTCATAACATGCTCTCTTAATGCGTAATACGCAGGGATTAAACGCGTCACGAGACCATTGTATGTTGATTTACGGCACTCTTATATGGTATACCTCTTTTATCGCAATTTAATGCCTGCTGTATCATTTCTTCCAGGCTGGCAATAGTAAAAGGTTTAAAGAGTATATCCTTTATACCGAGAGCGCTGACCTTCTCCAGAGGAAGACTATCATTATATCCGGTACAGAGTATTATCGGTATATCAGGCTTAATTTCCAACATCTTTCCGGCAAGGTCTGTACCTCTCATAAAGGGCATAGTATAATCTGTTATAACAAGATCAAATTTCTCCGGCGTCAATTGAAAAAGCTCAAAAGCCTCTTTACTGCTGCTGGTAGCTGTGACGTCATAACCATTATAGGTCATTACCTTTTTAACAAGACAGACTATATCCTCCTCATCATCTACAAATAATATATGACCTCTTGTAAAAGAAACAGGACATAGTTCTTTTACCTCATCTACGGTACATGTTTTTTTTGCAACAGCAGGTATTAATATATTGAATTCAGTGCCATTACCGGGACAGGTTTCTGCATAAATTATGCCTTCATGGCTTTTCACTATACCATGAACAGTAGAAAGTCCGAGACCTGTCCCTTCCCCGTATGGTTTGGTAGTAAAGAAGGGATCGAAAATTTTATCCATAATATCATAAGGAATACCTGTGCCGGTGTCTTTTACGGTCAGGTGTATATAAAGGCCAGGTTCCAAACCGTGATAAAGATCTTTTTCCTTTATGTCCTTCTCAGCAAGACTTATTTCCAGCACACCTCCTCTGTCTTTCATTGCATAGGCAGCATTTGTACCAAGATTCATTAATATCTGATGCATCTGAACAGGATCTCCAAAGATAATAGCAGACGAAACATCTATTTTCTGGATAATTGAAATAGTGGAAGGCAATGTAGCGCCAAGGAGTTTAACCACTTCTTTAATTATTAATTTGAAGTCGAAAAACTCTTTTACCTGTTCACTCTGCCTGCTGAAGGTAAGTATCTGTTTGACGAGATCCCTTGCCCTGCAGCCTGCTCTCAAAACTTTTCCCAGATCATACCTTAATTCTGAATTTCCGTTACAATGTGTTGAAAGACATATCTCTGTAAAACCAATTATAGAGGCAAGTATATTATTGAAATCATGGGCAATTCCACCGGCAAGTGTTCCTATAGCTTCGAGTTTCTGAGCCTGCCTCAATTGTTTCTCTATCAGAATAAGTTCTTCTTCAGCTCTTTTTCTTTCACTGATATCTACAAGAGAAATTACTGTTCCCCCTTTTTTACCTGCAAGAGGGGTTACATTTAACAAAAACCATATATTCCGGTCATTGAGTTTGTATTCATATTCACAGGAAAAATACTGGAGAGACCCCTTCACTACCCTGGAAATGCCCTCCAGAACACCGGGTTTCTTTCCGGAAAGTTTCTCTGTTTCCCTCTGCCATACAATCATATAATCTTTACCTATATCTGAAGAATGGTCGGATGGCCCCCTCTCTTTATAAAAATTTTCCCATGCCTCGTTTACAGAAGTAACTATTCCATTTCTATCCAGAACGGCGACTCTGGCTTTCATAGAATTTATTACCGCCTTATTTAATTCTTCCTGTGATTCTTCAAGAGCCTGAAGCATTTCATTTATAGATTTTGCAAGGAATGTGAGCTCATCATGGTACCCGTTAATAAAAACCCTCTCCCTAAGATTGCTTGTCCTGCCTATAAAAGTCATCTTACTGCTCAGATTGATTAACCGTGACAAAATAAGTTTATGGAGAAGCAATAAAGTAATAAAACTCACAGTCAGTCCGGTAAAAAGGAAATAGAAAAGAATGTACATTATACTTGTCTTCCCCTGTCTGTATATCTTTCTTTCTACATTTACCTTTAATAAAAGAGCAGGTTTTTCATATATATCGTTCAGGAGACTGTAAGCACATACTGTTTTTTCATCTACAGGCTGAACAATAGAAAAATTTTTCCCATATAACAGTTGCGTTGCTTCTCCGGAAATTACCGGATAGTGAAGAGGATATAAATCGAGAGATAAGTGAAGGTCATGTTCTATTTTTCTCATCACTATCTCATTTAAATAGTGTCCCATAATAAGTGTACCCATTACGGGACCTTCAAACCGACTTGTAATCACAGGACGTGAATCAATAATCACAGGGCCTTCTTTAAGGAGAATAATTCCTACAATCTTGCTGTCTTTATCTTTATGTTCAGTAAGGATTCTGTTATCGGAGAGAATATCTTTAAAGAAATTATCTTCAACAGCTATAAATTTATTATGTTCCAGATCAAAATATTTTCCGTAGATAAAACGGCCGGAAATATCAGTATAAATCATAAGATTAATATTCTGTTCAAAAAAGACTTTCTCCAGAAGATTTGCCCTGATATAATGTTCATTTCTATCCTGAACAAACCTGTATGTATCATCCCATGCCGACCAGTCAATATTCAATGTATCTATAACGGAGTTTTCATGTTCTATAGCATTTAAAGCTCTCTCTAGATGTTGCTCTGTATATTCTTTTTCCAGGCTGGAAAAATTCTCCAGAAAAAGATGTTCACATATAACATATAAAATTCCCAGCAAGATCATAAAGGTTATGAATATGATAAAAAAGGCTTTTTTATGTAAACTCATGATCTACAACTTCCCTTCTCTCTTATTCAGTTTAATTTACTGAGGTGAGCATAAATAATACACATATGCTCTCGTGACGCGTAACGCGTGACAGGAGAAAAACGTTTATTACATACTTATACTCAGGTCAGTATCTCTAATATATAAAGATCAAAACGTATTAAACCTTACATATTCAGAATCTTCATTATCAATTGTATCCAGTTCAATTAATCTTGCCGGTTGCAGTTTTGCAGGTTTCTTTTTACCATTACCGCCATCACTTCTGGACTTTTTTATAACATAAGGTTGTTCCGATGATTTACCCTGAGAATCCACTTTAAAAAAGGAAATAATTTCCTGAAGTTGATTGGCCTGATGTGACAGTTCTTCTGCAGTGGAAGCAAGTTCTTCAGAAACACCCGAATTTTGCTGTATTACCAGATCCAGTTGCTGAATAGCCCTGTTTATCTGTTCGGAACCGGTGCTCTGTTCATTGCTTGCACAGCTTATTTCCTGAACAAGTTCTGCAGTTTTCTGTATATCGGGAACCATTCTATCAAGCATTTCACCGGCTTTTTCTGCAATTCCCACACTTGTTTCAGACAGTTCTCCGATTTCCTGAGCTGCCACCTGACTTCTTTCCGCAAGTTTTCTTACCTCTGCTGCAACAACAGCAAACCCTTTGCCATGTTCGCCTGCTCTTGCCGCTTCAATAGCTGCATTCAGTGCCAGCATATTGGTCTGCCTTGCTATCTCTTCTATAATAGCGATTTTGCCTGCTATTTTTCTCATAGCTTCCACTGTTTCCATTACAGACTTACCACCTTCTTTTGCATCTTCCGATGCCTTCATGGCAATCTTTTCAGTCTGCTGGGCATTATCGGCATTCTGCTTTATATTTGCCGCCATCTGTTCCATAGAAGAAGATACCTCTTCGGCAGAAGCTGCCTGTTCCGTATTGCCCTGGGATAACTGTTCGGAAGTGTCATTCATCTCACTGCTCCCTCTCGCCACATTATCTGATGCAGAAGTCAATCTGCTGACAAAATCTCTGAGCTTTACAACCATTTGCTGAAGCGATATCATAAGCCTGTCCTGTTCTGAGGCCGCTGTAGCTTCTACCATAAGGTTACCTGCCGATATTTCACCTGTAATGGAGGCAATATCATGAAGGTAGACAACCATTCGTTTAAGAGCCTTCATAAGCTTATCCCCGTCCGAACGTTCCTGAACCTGTACATTCAGATTACCACATGCAATTTCTTCTGCAATATGTGTAATATTATTCAGATTATCTATAAGAACATTCACATTGTTCTTAATTTTATTAAAATCTCCGTTATAATTATCTGTAATCTTCTCCGGTATATTACCTTTACTTATACTTTCCACATAGTCTGCAGACATATTAAGAGGGTCTATTACAGAATCAAGGGTATCATTTATACCTTTTACAATCTTTCTGAAATCTCCGTTAAATCTCGACACATCACCTCTTGCGTCCAGCCTGCCTTCTACTGCAGCCAGTGTAAGCTTATCTACTTCATTTATCAGAGACATAATACAGGCAACCATTACCTTTAATGACTGCATAAGTTTATCCTGTCCTGACCTTTCTCTGATTTCTATATCCAGATTACCATCTGAAATTTTTTCTGCTATAACAGTTATACCATTCAGTGCTTCTATGAGCTGATTTATATTATTTTTAATTACATTGAAATCTCCCTTATAAGAAACAGTAATTTTTTCCGGCATATTTCCTCTGCTTATTCTGTCAATATAGTCTGCTGCCACATTAAGGGGATTTATTATTAAATCCAGAGACTCATTAAACCCTCTCAGGATTTTACGATATACGCCCTGAAGTTTATCTGCATCTGCTCTTATATTTAAATTACCTTCTTTAGCGGCATTTATTACAACACCTGTTTCTACCACGAGTCCTTCTATCGCATCAATACAGTTATTCAGGTTATTTTTGATTTCATTAAAATCTCCCCTGTAGGAATCGGTAATCTTAGGAGGAGTATCTCCTTTTGAAATTCTGTCTATATACTCTGCCGCCACATTCAGAGGTCCTATAACTGCATCAAGAAGACCGTTTATACCTTCTATAATAGCTCTGAATTCGAAATTAATCCTGTCCGGCTCTCCCCTGACATCCAGTTTACCTGCAGTTGTCGCTTCAATAAGCTTTGTTGTTTCCTGCTGTAAACTCTTAATTATCCCTGTTATATTACGAACAATGAAAAATCCGAACAATATAGTAAGCACTATGGCAATGAAAGCGACAATTACAGCAATTAATTTTATCTGGTTCAAACCGTCAAGAAACTCTTCCTGATAGGCACTGCAGCCTATGACCCACTTCAATTCAGGAAAATATACACAGCCTGCAACCTTCATCCTTGCCGACTTCTCACCTTTATTCTTCCAGGGATAATAACTGATATAAATCTCCCCTTCTTTTAACTTTACTGTATTATTTATCATATCCTGAATAAACAAATTTCCCGAAGAATCTTCCATATTCCATATATTTTCTCCGTCTCTTTTTCTTCCGGCAGATAAAATGTAATCACCTTTATTTTTTCCTTCACTTCCGTCCAGTATAAAAACATATCCGGTCTTTCCTATAACCAGTTTCGAAATACTATCGAGTAAAGACTTCTGACATAATTTTTCATCCATACCAACATATAATACGCCTATAATATTGCCTCTAACATCCTTTATTGGCTTATAGGCAGTAAGATACCATTTCCCAACTACTATTGCCCTGCCACGAAATGTTTCCCCTCTCATGACAGTTTCATATACCGGTGAAGATGCAGGTATATATGTTCCGACAGCTCTTGTACCATCCTGTTTTTTCACATTTGTAGATATTCTCAATAAACCTTCCGGTATAACCTGAAATATGGTACAGGTCACACCCAGCATTTTCTGTATTTTATCTACTCCTTCATAGTTATAAGCAATATTTCTGCCATTCATCTTCATGGAAGGTATGGAGATTTTCCTTGCAGATTTATCATCCTGGTTTACAGCATTAATGTATATTGAATTAATTTCATCCATGTCAGGTCTGGAAGAAAAAATTATATATTCTGCCACTGTTAAATTATTATTCAGATTATTCTGAAGCAAATCATATACATTCCTCACTTCCTCTGAAATAAAGAATCCCTGTTGTTTCAGGTTCTCTTCAATCTGTTTCAATGTTTCTTTTCTGGCAGTATTATAACTGAAAAAACCGAGCACTATTATTGGCACAACAGCCAGTATAACAAAGAACATAAGCTTCCACCTGATACTTATTTTATCTATTATTTTCATAACTCTCTCTCTCCCTCTCTCTAAATAGTAATTTTCTAAACTCTACCTGTCTGTAAATACTCAGCAGTCAGCTATAAAATTTTCATATAAAAGCTAACTGCTGACTGCTATCAGCCGAATGCCTGCAAATATACTCATACACGATTTGGTAAGGGTCTGTAAAAAATAACTCCATCATATTTACAGTCTATATCGTGACGCGTAACGCGTAACGCGTTACGCGAGGATAATAACCGTTCTGACAATTTTGCAAGGGTTATTTCTTTACAGTCTCTAAATAAATTAATTTTATCCCCTCCTTATAATATTTTATAGAAATCAACAAAAGGTTATAATAAAAAAAATTAATACAATAATATAATAGAGCAGGATAAATGCCAGATTACAAGAAAAAAATAATAATAGCAGGAAAAATAATATAAAAACTCGATTCAATATATGTAACAGTAAAAATAAAATAAAATAAAGTTAAGAAAAACTGTTACAGGAGATGTAACATAGTGACATTATGTAACATGACAGATTGTCATAACATTACAAAAAATCAAATATTATATTCTTTAATTTTTCTATAAATAGTCTGGCGGCTCATACCAAGATATCTGGCTGTATCGGTCTTATTCCATCTACATCTTTCCAGGGCAGAAATAATTATCTCTTTTTCATTTTCTATTTTATCAGAGTGAGGTAAAAAGGATGGTTCCCTGAGGTCACATGGCAGATCATCTACTGTTATAACAGAGTTACGGCAGAGGATAAAGGCATGTTCTACAGTATGTTCAAGCTCTCTGATATTTCCCGGCCATGAATACTCCAAAAAAATTCTCTGAACACCTGATGATATGCCTGTTATGTTCCTGTTAAATTTTTTATTCAATTTTTGAATAAAAAACTCTGACAGTAACAGTATATCTTCAATCCTTTCTCTCAGGGGAGGTAATTTTATTTCCACCACTTTCAGACGATAATAAAGATCTTCCCGGAACCGGCCGAGTCTGACCTTTTCCCTTAAATCTTCATTGGTGGCTGCAATAACCCTTACATCTATTTTAATAGTTTCATTACCTCCTACCTGTTCAAATTCTCTTTCCTGAAGAACTCTGAGGAGATGAAGCTGCATATTGGAGGATATATTGCCTATTTCATCCAGAAAAATTGTCCCACCGTCAGCTTTCTGAAAACGTCCTATTTTATCTTTCAGTGCTCCCGTAAATGCTCCTTTTACATGACCGAAGAGTTCGCTTTCGAGCAAACTTTCCGAGAGGGCTGTACAGTTCAATTTTACCAGGGGTTTACTACTGCGTATACCTTTATAATGAAGGGCTTCCGCTACAAGCTCTTTCCCTGTGCCACTCTCTCCTGTTATAAGAACAGTACTCTGAACATCAGAAAGTATTTCAATAAGATCATAAATCTTCTGCATTTCTTTACTTTTACCGATTATATTATAAAAACTTCTTCTTTCTTCCAGTTCTTTTTCAAGAACATCTATGTGTGTTTTATCCCTGATTACCAGCACTGCTCCTGAAAATAGTCCCTTTTCGTCTATAAGAGGAACGGAACTGATAGAGAACACTTTTTTAGAGGAGTTATTCTGTTCACATTCAAAACGATCTATTTTTACAGGCTGTTTTTTTATTATAGTTTCCTCAAGCAGTTCAATACACTTATTACAGCTATTCTTTTTTAAAATCCTGAAAGGTTTACCTGTATCTTCACAATAAAAACCGCACATATGCTTAATTGCAGGGTTTAAATGAATGACATTCAAATCCCTGTCTACAGAAATAATTCCTTCTTCAAGGCTTCTGAAAATAGCTTCAAGGTTCAGGCGATATGTTTCCTTTTCCTCCTCCAGAGCTTTTTCTTTTAATTTTTCTTCCACCTGATGTTTATAGATTGCTATTTCTATATTAATGCGGAGCAATCTTTCGTCAAAAGGCTTTATCATATATCCAAAAGGCGCTGTCAGTTTTGCTCTCTGAAAGATCTGTTCATCTTCATAGGCTGTAATATATACGACAGGTATATTATAAAGTCTGTTCAGTGTTTCAGCAGTTTCTATTCCGTCAAGGAGGCCGTCTAGCTTGATATCCATAAGCACCAGGTCAGGCTGTATTTCAGATGCTTTTCTGATAGCTTCTTCACCTGACATAGCTGTACCTGTCACTGTATATCCCAGTTCTGCAAGCATTTTCCCTATTGCCATAGCTGAAATTTTTTCATCTTCAACAATTAAAATCTTTACTGATGGCATAGCAACACCTTATGGTGAGATAAGCAGAATTTTAACAAAGAAACATATTACAGATAAATATAATATCTGTAATTTTTTAGAAGATTAAAATCCCTTATCTCTCTTAAATATTTGGTACCTTAATAAATATTATAATTTAAAAAATACTGTCAGTCAAGTGAAGAGGGTGAGAAGCAGGATCTTTAGCTGTATATAAGAAGTATATAGTGTATTTCATAACTATAAAAATTAATCAGAGTAAAGAGTGAAAAGAATAGGACGTTACTCACTTTTCACTCCTTCTCAGTAACAGGGGTAATAATTATGAAGAAAAAACAAAGTACACTTCCTGTCACCGGTATGCACTGTGCCGGCTGTGCAAATACTATAGAAAAAAGCCTGAGAAAACTTCCCGGCATAATGGAAGTCAGTATAAATTATGCAAAAGAAGAGGGAACTTTTACTTTTGATGCTTCTTCCACAGGTGAAAGAGATATTATAGAAAAGATCAAAGACATGGGATATAACGTGCCGGCCAGTAAGATAGAATTAACAATTAAAGGTATGAAATGTGCAGGTTGTTCTGCCGGTCTTGAAAAAATCCTTAACAATAAAATACGGGGGGTAATAACAGGCTCTGTAAATTTCGCGTCAGGGAAAGCTACAGTAGAATATATAGCCACTGTTACAACAAAAGAAACCATTATATCTTCAATAGAACAGGCTGGCTTTGATGCCGGTGAGATTACGACGACAGAAGACACAGTTACAGCAGAAGAAACAGACATGCGAAAATTCCTCATAAGCCTTTCTTTTTCTTTACCTCTTTTTTTACTGTCCCTGACATGGGACATGGGACTTATGGGAGCAATGGCTCATAGCCTGCCGGTATTCTGGATTATGATGTTACTTGCTTTACCGGTTCAATTTTATACAGGTCTTGATTTTTATAAAGGTGCCTGGAAATCTATAAAAAACGGCTCTACCGGTATGGATGTCCTTGTTTCGGCAGGAACTCTCACAGCATTCTTTTACAGTTTTTATGTTACTATCTTATTGACAGCAGGAAAACCTATTTCAGATCATCATATATATTTTGAAACAGGAGCTGTCATTATTACAATGATACAACTCGGTAAAATGCTGGAAAACAGGGCTAAATCCCGGACAGGTGATGCCATAAAAAGACTTATAGGATTACAGGCAAAAACGGCAAAAGTTCTGCAAAACGGCCAGGAAAGAGATATACCGGTAGAAGAAGTTAAAATAAATGATATCCTTATTGTAAGGCCTGGGGAAAAAATCCCTGTAGACGGCGTTGTTCTGGAAGGTTTTTCCTCTGTAGATGAAAGTATGATTACAGGTGAAACTATTCCTTCTGATAAAAAAACCGGAGATGAAATTACAGGAGCTACCATAAACAGGCAGGGATTATTAAAAATTAAAGCTACAAGGGTAGGGAAAGATACACTTCTGTCACAGATTATACAGATGGTGCACCATGCCCAGGGAAGTAAAGCACCAATACAGAGAATCGCCGACAGAGTGTCAGGTATTTTTGTACCTTTTGTAATCATAGCTGCTCTGATTACTTTACTTGCCTGGTTATTTATTGCCGGTGCAGATTTCTCACATGCCATGGTCAGAATGGTAGCAGTTCTGGTAATTGCCTGTCCCTGTGCCCTCGGTCTTGCCACACCTGCAGCCATTATAGTCGGCACAGGGAAAGGAGCCGAATATGGCATATTCTTCAGAAACAGTGAAGCACTGGAAAAAGCCCATAAACTGAAAACAATAGTTCTGGATAAGACAGGAACTATTACAGAAGGAAAACCGGTAGTAACAGATATTGTAATCAATAAAAAATGGATAGATGATAAGAAAGAGCTGTTACGCCTTGTAGCTTCTGCTGAGAAAGGGAGTGAACATCCACTCGGAGAGGCAATAACAGAAGAAGGTAAGAAAAGATCGCTCAATCTGTCCGGACCGGATAAGTTTGAAGCTATATCCGGGAAAGGTATAAGAGCCGTAATAGAAGGTAAGAATATTTTAGCAGGTACTGTAACATTCATGAAAGAAGAGAATATTAATTTTGATGATCTTACGGAAGATGTTCGCTCATTACAGACAAAAGGGGGAACAATTATATATATCTCCATTGACGGCACACCTGCAGGGGTTATTGCATTATCCGATACTGTTAAAGAAGGTTCTAAAGAAGCAATAGACACAATACACGGCCTTAATATAAAAACTGTAATGATAACAGGTGACAGCTGGCCTTCAGCTAAATCTACAGGAGAATACCTTCATATAAACAATATAATTGCCGAAGTACTTCCCGGAAATAAAGCAGAGGAAATTAAAAAACTTCAAAAAGACGGTACCGTTGGTATGGTAGGAGACGGCATAAATGATGCTCCTGCCCTGGCTCAATCAGATGTGGGAATAGCCATGGGAACAGGAACGGATGTGGCCATGGAAACAGCAGATATTACACTTATGAGAGGAGATTTACGCTCTGTTCCTCAGGCTATATTATTGAGTAAAGCTACAATGAATATTATAAAACAAAATCTTTTCTGGGCATTTTTTTATAATATAATACTTATTCCTATTGCTGCAGGACTGTTTCATTCTTTCCTTCCCGGGCCTTTAGGAGACCTTCACCCCATGGTGGCAGCATGTGCCATGGCTTTCAGCAGTGTAAGTGTTGTTACAAACAGTTTAAGGCTCAGAAAGTTAAAACTGTAAATGTTAACAATTTGTTTACAAAAAACTACTTTACAGTAAAGGGATTTCATAGTTTAATACATGGTAGTTACCGGAGTAAGCATAATATAAATATATGCTCTCATTACGCGTAACCTGTGACGGAAGAAAACCCTTTATTACTGATTATGCCAGGGTCAGTAATACATATCCGGTATTATAACATGGAAAAATTCCAGGGAGGATTACATATATGCGAATAGGAGACGAAAAAAAAGTTTTACTATCTCCTCAGCTTTCAGTAAAGAAGAAAGATGGTAATGAAATACCTAAAGATCAGGTGTTAATCTCGGCAGATGATAATATAGGAAAATTGAAGAAACAACTTTCAGAACTTCATAAGAAAATAGGTGAAATTTCTCTTAAAAAAACAGGAGAAACAGGAGAACTGAAGAATTTGAAAGCTATAAATACAGTGGAAGCTTCTGTAATATCAGCCATAGGGGGACCACTCGCAGGAGTTGCTGCAGACTATTACAATACCGAATTCAGCAACTGAAAATAATTTCAGAAAAATAAAGGGGCAGATTTTTTATCTGCCTCTTTATTTTTTTTGTTATGTTCCCTATTGACAAAAAGGTATAATTTATATTATTATAACTTTTTCAAAAAAATAGACCATTAATCA
Organism: uncultured Synergistia bacterium; assembly: GCA_964431735.1. Taxonomy (GTDB): domain Bacteria; phylum Vulcanimicrobiota; class SpSt-956; order SpSt-956; family JAKJGF01; genus CALARM01. The sequence goes on from CAYSLJ010000045.1 coordinate 21,923, forward strand.
AGGAAGTGAAATATTATGAATAAAAAGATTTTTTATAAACCAGATGACAATTTAGATATGGCAGGTACTCTGGGCGGTCATCTTGTTGAAATAGCGCTTACTCATTTTAATGAAATGGAACAGACAGTTATTAAATAAATCGTCACGCTTGACGCGTAATGCGTGATGGGTAACGGGTATTTCCACTCTTCACTCTTCACTTTTCACTCTTCACTATTCACGACTCACTTTTCACTAAAAGCCATGACCGGAGCGGTCACAATCAAATATGAAAATGAATAGACATTGAAGCATAAAACGTTATCTTTTTCATATAAATTACTGACCTGCCCATAAAGGTTTTCCTCCCGTCAAGCGTAACGGGAGCATATATATTATTTATACTTATCCCGGTAGAGGATATTTATTTCTTTAAAAGAATATAAGACATTATAGTAGAAGATTTTCCTCCCGGATATTACATAATTCACATAAGACAGTTTTTGAAATCTGTATTCCGGGTAACTGCTATAATCTATTTTTCAAGAAAGGATGAGGTATATGTATAAAAAAGTAATGTTATGTGTATTATTTTTCCTCATACTATCCGCTACAACCCTGTTCGCTTCCGAAGATACAGGGACACTAATTAAGAATCTGGGTAGTCCTGATGCAACCATACAGCAGGAAGCTATGAACGTGTTGATTTCCATGGGCAGTGAGGCTGTACCTGCTCTTCTAAAAGCTTTAAAGGATGAAAACAGTACAATAAGAAGTTCTGCTGCCACCATTTTAGGTTATACAGGTGATGTCAGAGCTTCAGAACCTCTCATAACCCTTCTTCAGGACAGGGAACAAACTGTTGTTATTGCAGCTATAAATGCTCTCAGCTCTATGAAGCCAGCAGAAGCTACACCGGAGATAATAAAACAGCTCAAATCATCTGATTGGGAAATAAGACGTGCTGCAGTAGGAGTTCTTGGTTCTATGGAAGGCAAATCTGTTCTGGATGAAATCATAAAAATTCTCAAGAATGATAAAGACAAAAATGTCCGTTCTTCAGCAGCATATGCCCTGAGTTACAAATATGACACAAAAGTTATCAAACCATTACTTGATGCTCTTAAAGACAGTGAAAGTGATGTAAGAATAGCAGCCATATCTTCCCTGGCCTATTACAAAGAAAATAATATAACAGACAGTATGATAGAATGTCTTACATCTGATAAATCAGCAGATGTAAGAAGTGCTGCCGCTTCCGCTCTTTATGCTTTCCCATGTGAAAAGGCTATGGAAGCTCTTATAAAAGCTCTGGATGAACAGGATAGCAATGTAAGATACAGTGCTGCCAGTTCTCTTGGGTATATGAACTACCCTGCAGCTGCATCGGCTCTCATTGAATTAATAAAAAAAGAAACTGTTCCGGATGTAAAGGTTACTGCAATTTATTCACTGGGATATCTTCAGAACCCTTCAGTTGTTGACACTTTGCTGAACAATTTAAAAGATAAAGAACCTTTAATTCGTACTGCATCTATTACATCTCTGGCATATTATAACGAAGAACGTGTGATAGATGCTCTCCTTAAAGTCCTTGATGACAAGGAAAGTGATGTAAGAAATGCCGCAGTCTCTGCTCTTGCAAATCTTTCAGCAACATGGGGAAAGAAAATTGTTGAACCTTTATTGAATATGTTGAAAGACTCTAACAGCGATGTAAGGACTAATGCCATATACTGTTTTATGTCTTTAAATGATGAGAGAGCAGTAAAACCTCTTATAAATCTGCTCTTAAATGACAGAGAAGGAACAGTAAGAAGTGCCGCTGCTTCAACATTATATTATTATAAAGGCCAGGAAGTTGAAGATGCTCTGATTAAAGCACTTAAAGACAGTGATACAACTGTGAGAGCCGGTTCAGTAAATTCCCTTTCCAGCAGATCTTCCAGAATTTTACCTGTTCTGCTGGATTTAATGAAAGACGATGATGAAAATATTCGAGGTACAGTTGCCTCAATCCTTTCAAGTTTTACCGCAGAGAAAGGAGTTCTGGAGGTACTGGTCGATAGTATGAAAGATAAGAGTCCAGCTGTTCGTACTTCTGTAGCATATACCCTTGCATCGTATTCAGGTAATGAAAAAGTAAGAGGATTACTTATATCAGGAGCATCAGATCCGGATCCTTCCGTGAGAGCTGCCTGTGTATCTTCTCTGAAAAATTACACAGATGAAGAAGTTACAGCAAAACTCATAGAACTTTTAACGAAAGATACGGATGAAAATGTTCGCACCAGCGCTGCAGGTTCACTTGGCATCACAGGAGGAGAAAAAGCAAAAACCTCTCTTCTAAAAGCCCTTAAAGAGGATAAAAGCAGTAATGTTCGTTCTGTAGCTGTATCAAGCCTTGGTTACTGGCAGGAAGACACAGACGGTTCTATTACTAAAGCTCTTCTGGAAGCTCTTTCTGACTCTTCTGGTACAGTTCGTTCCACTGTTTCATACACTATTGGAGACAGGCAGATAAAAGAAGGTGTATCTGAATTGATAAAACTCCTTCTTAATGATAGTGACGAATCTGTTCGTTGTGCTGCTGCCACATCACTGGGAAACCTTCAGAGTCAGGAAGCAGTAAAACCAATGCTCAACGCATTGAAAGAAGATAACAGTATAAATGTAAAGTCTACTGTTCTGAATTATCTGTCATATTTCAAAGGACAGGAAATATATGATGCCATTCTGGCCTGCATAAATGACAGAAATCTGCAAATAACAGCCATTTATGCCATGCAAAATCTCGGTGACAACAGGGCGATAAAACCTCTTATGTCTCTGTTAAAATCTCACGACGGAGATGTAAAAGCTGCCGCAGCAACTGCTCTCGGCACATTACTGGTAAACAAAAGAGCTGCATCTGCAGAAAAAATTGATGACAAAGAAGAAATCTCCATTCTTCTTTCACTTATAGATGATGCAAATCCTTCAGTAAGACAGTCTGTAATTTATGCTATCGGAAGTTCTTCCATAGATGAAGCAAAAGAGCCTGTGCTGAAAGCTTTAAAAGACCCTGATCCCGGCGTAAGAAATGCAGCTGCCTATGCACTCGGAACTTATAAAGGTGACGATGTTGCCAATGCTCTTATTTCTGCTATGGATGACAGTGATTTAAGTGTAAGACAGGGAGCCATATCTTCTCTCGGTATGACAGGTGGAGAAAAAGCGGTACAGGCTCTTATAAAGGCTTTAAAAGACAGTAATACCGATATTCGTCTCTATGCCGCATCTACTCTTGGCAACTTGAAAAGTACAGAAGCAGTAGAACCTCTGATGGGACTTGCAAATGACAGAGAGGAATCCGTAAGGAGTACAGTTCTGTCATCCCTTGGATATATAAGAGATGAAAGATCTGTGCCTGTATTAATAAAGGCTCTTGAAGACACAAGTCCTTATATAAGAGAAACTGCTGCATGGTCTGTCAGTTATTTCAGGTCAAAAGACACAGTGGAACCGCTCATTAAAGCACTTGAAAAGGAAAAGGAAACATCAGGTAAATGTGCTATGATTTATGCTCTGGGATATACAGGTGATAAAAGAGCAGTAGAACCTCTGTTAAAGTTCTTTAAAGATGAGACAAATAAAGATCTGTTATATTATCTTGTAACAGCAATGGGAGCTTTAAAGGCAGAAGAATCTACAGACATACTGTTGAAACTCTCACAGAGCGGCGAGTCCTCTGTAAGGGAAATGGCAATATACAGTCTTGCCAGTATAGGAGGGGAAAAGGTAATTCCCGGATTAAGAAAAGCCCTTGATGACAGTGACGAAAATGTGAAAATTGCCGCCATTATATCTCTCGCATCTGTAAATGACGAACCATCTTTCAAACAAATAGCTTCTTTTATGAATGATTCAAATGTCAAAATAAGAGGAATTTCTACAATGTGTATGGGTTATATTGATAAAAACAGCTCATCTGTTATTCTCAAGTCTTCAGGAGATGAAGATCCTTTTGTCAGGGGAACGGCAGCTTTTTCTCTCATGCTCCTTAAAGATAAGGCCACATCGGCAGAAATTCTGAAAAATTATAAAGGAGAAACAGATTCATGGGCAAAGGCTTTTTCGGCAATAACCCTCGGCAGAACAGGATGCAGTGATGCAGAAGAAGAAATAACGAAAACAATTGACTCGTCTGATCCCCTGGTAAAAGCTTCATCTATCATTGCTCTGTCAGATCTCGGTTCAGAACATATAAAAGGAAAATTAAAGGCTATTTATGAAGAGAGTACCGGCACAGACTATGAGAAACTGGCATCTCTTTACGGTATGATTAAATTCGGCAATAAAGATTATGAGAATATATTAACAGGCTATTTAAAGAATGATGACAGTTTTGTAAGAGGTCTTGCCGCACTCTGTATGGAAGAACTTTCCATGAAAGAAATGGTTCCTGCCATTCAGGAAGCACTTGCTAGAGAAGATTCTCCTCTTTCAAGGCTTGTTATGATAAAAGCTATTGAGACTCTTACGAAGTAAAGGTAACGTAACGCGTGACGCTTGACGCGTTACGCGTTACGACACCTTTACTTCCTTACTATTTAAGACTCACATTCACCTCATGGAGATAAAAACTATGGAAGAAAAAACATGGCATTTATCTGACGGAGAAGATCCTGCTTTTATTGATGGAATAGAAAAATCCACCATAGAATTAAGTCACATTTACGAAAGAATAAACAGCAAGAAACTCACTGTAGAAGAAGCAAACATTACAGAAGACTGGAACATAAGCGATATTATTCTTGACCTGTATGAAGTTAAAGAAATACTCGGAGAAGGTGCTTTCGGAAAGGTCTATAAAGTTTATCACAGGGGATGGAACAGTTATCTGGCAGTCAAAACACTTCACAGCCATCTTGTAAGTGATGAAGAACATAAAAAAGCCTTTATAAAAGAATGTCAGGGATGGGTTAATCTCGGTCTTCATCCAAATATTGTAAGCTGTTATTATGTCCGCGAACTGGGAGGACTACCCAGAATTTTTCTTGAATACATAGACGGAGGAACACTGGCATCGGTCAAAAAAAAGAAAGAATTAAAAGAAATATTAGATTATTCGATTCAATGTCTGGACGGGCTGATTTTTGCCCATAATAAAGGCCTGATACACAGAGACATAAAACCTCTCAACTGCCTTTTAACTGCCGGCGGAGATCTGAAGATTACAGATTTCGGCATTGCCTCCGGTCTCGCAGGGTTCGATGGCACGGAAAATTCCGTAATAGAAAACCCTGCCGGCACACCTGCCTATATGCCTCCCGAACAGTGGAACCGTGGAAATTCAGGTCCCTGGAGTGATATATATTCCTTCGGCATAATGCTTTACGAACTGTGCTGCAGGAAAAGACCTTTTGACGAAGGTCACGAACCTGTCGTTGTTTTAAAAGCCAGACATCTTACCATAGAACCTGAAGATCCACGTAATATTAATAAAAATATACCGGAAAACCTTTCTACCTTTATTTTAAAGTGCCTCGCAAAAAAGCCGGAAGAACGTTATAAAAATTGCGAAGATGCAAGAAGTGAACTTGTCAAAATCTATGAATCTGTTGCATCCAGACCTTATAGCCGTAAAAAACCGCAGGAAGGACGACTTCTGGCCGATGGTCTTAATAACAGAGCTGTTTCAATGATAGATCTCGGAAAGAAAAAAGAAGCAGAGAATATTTTAGATGAAGCATTGAGAATTGAGCCTTCCCATCCGCAATCGTTATATAACAGGGGACTCCTTATGTGGCGAAGTGGCAGACTGACAGATGAGGAATTAATAAGACAGATGGAAGAGGCAGGAAAGATTAATTCCAGAGGTTATATGATACCATATCTGACATCTCTCATACACATGGAACGGGGCAATAGCTCTGAAGCAGTAAATTTATTAAAAAAAGCTCTTTCTATGGCAGGAGACAGAGATAAAAATGAAATAGAAAAAACCCTTCAAAAAGCCATCGAACAAAAGGAAAGTTCTCTGAAAGTCTTCAGAAGACATACAGGGTGGGTAAATTCCGTATGTATTTCTTCCGATGAAAAGACAGGACTCTCAGGAAGTCAGGATTTAACTCTGAACCTGTGGAATCTTTCTGACGGTACATGTATAAGAACTATGAAAGGTCATACCAATTTTATCACTTCTGTAAGTATATCTTCTGACGGAACGAAAGGTCTTTCAGGGAGCAGAGATAAAACAATTCGCCTCTGGGATCTTAAATCAGGAACATGTATCAGAACCTTTGAAGGTCATAAAGGCCCTGTAAATTCCGTAAATATCTCTTCAGACGGAACACTTGCCATATCCGGGGGAACAGATAAAATTATATATGTATGGGACATAAAGTCAGGAAATCTTATAACAGAACTGGAAGGTCACAGTGATTCCGTAGAATCAGTATGTTTTTCACCTGACACCTGCTATGCTCTGTCAGGCAGTAAAGATAAAACTGTCCGTCTCTGGGATCTTAAATCAGGTAAATCCGTACATACCATGGAAGGCCATAAAAACAGAATAAATGCCGTAAGTATTTCGTCTGACGGAAATTTCGCACTTTCAGGAAGCGGGAGTGAAACAGGCTCTAAAGACAATACAATCCGCCTGTGGGATTTAAATAACGGACAGTGTATTAATATATTCAGAGGACACAGTAATTTCATTTCCTCTTTATCCATATCCCGTGACGGAAGATTCGTATTTTCAGGCAGTGAAGACAGAACCGTTCGTTTCTGGGACAGAGATACAGGTCAATGTATCAGAACCATTGTTTCTTCTACAGGAATAAGTTCTGTATCCATGTCGCCTTCAGGGAAACTTGCTCTCATGGGAAGTAGAAAATTTTCCTCCATGTCTCCAGAAGATACACCTGTTCATCTATGGAAGCCGGAACATGGCAGTCAGGGAACATTCCAGATTGTTCAACCCCAGAGTTCACTTAAAGCCATGGAAGACTCCGTAAAATTTGATGAATGTTTAAAAGAAGGGGAAGAATGTTTCAAAAAAGGTTTTTACAGGGAAATGTTTCAGGCTATAGACAGAGCACGTAATATTCCCGGATATGAAGAGTCAAAAGATGCCCTTGATTTAAAATATAAAGCTTCAATAAAAGGTATAAGATATGGACTTAATGGTGCATGGTTTCTGAGAAATTTTGAAGGTCATAAAAACAGAGTAACATCTATTACCGGTGATGACAGATTTATTCTTTCCGGAAGTCACGATAAGACAATAGCTCTGTGGGATATGGAGAAAGGCTGCGTCATTAAAACACTTGAAGGTCATACCAGGTCAGTTACTTCTATATGTATATCTTCAGACGGAGTCTTTGCTATGTCTGGAAGTGAAGATAATACGTTACGTATGTGGCTTATTGAAAGCGGTGCATGCATTAACGTATTTGAAGGCCATAAATCGGGAGTGACTTCTGTCTGTATGTCTCCGGCATGGGACTACGCCATATCTGGAAGCTGGGATAAGACAATCCGCCTCTGGGACACCGGAGGAAAATGCCTGAAAACCTTCACAGGCCATACAGAAAGTGTCACATCCCTGTGTATGGCTTCTGACGGAGAATTTTTTCTCTCAGCCAGTATGGATAAAACTATACGTATGTGGGATATAAGGAAGGGTACGACTACTAAAATTCTTGAAGGTCATAGTGACAGTATTACTTCCATATCTATTTCCATGGACGATAAATGGCTCATATCTGGTTCCAGAGACGGTACCATGTATCTGTGGGATTTAGAAAAAGGAGCTTCTATAAAAACCTTTAAAGAGCACAGAGGAGCAATAACGTCAGTAGCTTTCTTTCATAACGGAAAATTCTGTATATCTTCAGGTGAAGACGGTAAATTACTTATATGGGATATTGAGAAGAGAAGAACGGTAAAAGCTCTGGAAGGCCACACAGGCGCTGTTTTATCCATTTTTATTACATCTGAAGGAAGATTTGTGCTTTCATCAGGTGAAGAAGGGATAATCAAAATCTATGAACTTGACTGGGATTATGAATTTCATGGTAAAAAACCTCCCTTTGAAGATATAAGACCTTATATAAAAACATTTCTCCATAACAGAGACTGTGACAGTGAAGAAAATTTTCAAAAATTTCTTATAACACTCGGACTGTGCGGATACGGATGGATCGGCGAAGAAAAGGTACGAAAAGAAGTTGAAAAAATTAATTCTACCTTTAAAAAACAGACTCCGTTGATTGAATATATTACAAAACCGGTTTTAAGTAAAAGTGATATAGAAAAATTTGATTCTATCATAGAAACAAAAACCAATAATTTCTTTAATATTTTAAAGGAATCACTGAGGAAAAAAAAGATTATCCTGGCAGGTTCAGTCATAGTTACCTTTATTATTTTTATTCTGCTGGCAAATATATTATTCCCCGGTAACAGAACAGAAAAATTAATAGAAAAATTAACATCTACAGATAAAGAAACGCAGGAATTTGCAATAAAATCTCTCATAAAAAAAGGGGATTCTGCAGTAAAACCACTTATTGAAGCATTAAAAGATGAAAATCCTGCAAAAAGAGAAATGTCGGCTAAAACGCTTGGAGAGATAGGAAGTAATGTGGCAATAGAACCTCTCATAATGCTTCTGGGAGATTTATATCCGTCAGTGCAGCAGGCATCTATGGAAGCACTTAAAAAAACAGGGAAACCTTCTGTAGAGCCTCTTATAAAAGAGCTAAACAATAAATCTTCCTCTGTGAGAAAAAACGTTTTAACCATTCTCGGAGACATAAGAGATCCGGCATCAGTAAAACCGGTCATACCGCTTCTTATAGATGATTCATCAGAAGTCCGGATAAAAGCAAAAGAAGTAATAAAAACATTTGATAAAGATGCTGTACCATGCCTGATTGAAGGGCTGGATGATAAAAAACCTTCCATAAGAGAAATTTCAGCAGAAATACTTGGAGAAATAAAAGACAGAAGGTCAGTGGAACCTTTAATTTTGAAACTGAACGATAAAGACCGGTCAGTAAGAGAAAAATCCCTTAAAGCCATTATAAATACAGGTGATGATTCCGTAGAAATCCTGATAAAGTATCTTAATAATAAAGACAGAGATATCAGAAAAAACGTAATCTTTGCTACAGGGGAAACAGGTAGCAGAAGAGCAGTAAAACCACTGAGTCTTATGATAAAAGATAAAGACAGTGAAATAAGAAAATATACTGCAGAGGCTCTCGGAAAAACAGCTGATACAGGTGCAGCAGAACCGCTTCTGGACATGTTCTTTTATGATAAAGATGAACATGTTAAAGAAAGTGCTCTTAATGCTCTCAGGGTAAAGACCATTGCAGAAGCTTCCATTCCTTTAATTTTACGGTACAGAGAAGAAGAAATCAAAAAAATCGCAGTATCTTTAAAAGATGAATTAACGGCACCGCTCATAGAAAAGCTCGGTCACGATACACAGGACAGAATAAAAGCAATAAAAATACTCGGATTTACAGGTAACAATCTCTGTATTAATCCGCTGATTGAACTGCTGAAAGACAAAAATCCAAAAGTAAGGAAACAGGTTCTGGAAAGCCTGGCAATGTTTTACAGAGAACCTTTTGCAGTAAAAGCCGTTAAAAATTCAGTAAAAGACAGTGATATTGAGATAAGGAACAGTGCTATTTCGCTGTTAAAAGAGATGGTAAACAACTGTATAAAGAGTCTTTCTGACCATAATGATACAGCAATATGGGAGCAGGATGTGAGAGCCATAGGAGAAGCGGGAGATATTACTGCAATTAAACCGCTTATTGACTTTGTTCGCAACAGAATTTCCGCTTATGACCGTAGTGATTTTGCATCAGAAGCTCTGGAACGTATGGGGCAGCCGGCAGTAAGGCCGCTCATAGAATTACTTGAATATGGCAGAAATGACGCTAAAATCTGTGCCATAAAAGCTCTAAAAAAAATAAAGGACAGGGAATCTGCAGAACCTCTTATGAAGGTTTTTTATAATTATCAGGGAGAAGAGGTTCGCATTAACATCCTGGAAGCACTCGGAGAGATAGGAGAACCTGCATCAGTTAAAATGTTGATTGAAACCCTGAAAGGTTACGGAGGTGCAGGTATAAGGCTCAGAGTAGCTGCAGCGGAAGCTCTGGGAAAAACAGGCAGTGCCGATGCAATAAAACCACTCGAGGATACAGGTAATAATGTAAAGGAATCCGTTGAATTAAGAGATGCTGCAAGGAAGGCTCTGGGACAGATAAAGTCATGATGCGTAACAGGTAATGCGTATTTCAGTTCAGGGCGTTTAATAAAACGCCCCTGCTCACTTTTCACTTTTCACCACTCACGACTCACTAAAAATCCTCGCTTCAGGCATATGGCGAAGAACCAGTTCTGCCTGTTCTTTCCAGGAATTAAAAGAAGGATAAACTATCAGGATCAGAAAAAATGACGGTATTGCAAAGTAATAAAACAGATAGACTGAATGAAAAATCATATAGAGACCCAGTCCGTATACAGCAATAGATTCCCGAAAAGCAAGATTAATAATAAAAGACCTCATCAAAGCCCCTCCTACTGTAACAACGTCAGGAGTGGTTTTTATTTTTTGCGCAATAGTTTCCGTATTTAACAGCATTTTCTGGAGAAAAGCACAGACAAACATCTGAGAGATGCTTAAAAAGGCAAAACTTACAACAAAGGTGTTTTTCATATCCTGTTTAATGCTCTCGATTGGTGGTAAAGGAGAGAGTTTTTTCTCCCATACATATACGAGAACACCGTATAAAAATATACTTACGAGAAATATCACCCATATAACAACAACGTTGGAATAGACTCTTTTAAGAGCATTTTCCTGAAACTGCTCCATCTATTATCACCTTTCTGTTAAAAATAATGGCCAGTTTTCACTGACCATTATTTTCACATTAATTCTAAGATTCTTTACTTTCTTTAATCTTCTGGCCATTTAAGAGAATTATAATAAACCATGCCATAAGGAGGCATAATCCACAATTAATAAGAAGCCATATCTTATCAAGTACCGGCGGTATCCAGATCATTTTAGCATCATTGCTCAGTGCCGCATAGAGAAGATGTCCTGCCACACCTGCATTAAATCCAATGATTAATTTATTAACCACAGGGAGTCTTCCCAGAAGAAGTGTTAAGAGCAAAGGGAAAAGAGCACTGTAGAAAACCGGTGTCATATGGTATGATGCTCCGAAGAAAGCTATTTCCCACTGAGGAAATCCTGAACATATTATCTGTTTATATAAAGGTACGGCTATACCGAAGAAAGGAAGGAAAAAGAGACCGCTCGAACCTGTAATATTTCCTATAAAATACAGAGGAGATGAAGGAGCATTTTTTACATTATATTTATTCTGAAATACATAGAATAAACCTGTGAGAAGAAACAGACCGAAGAGAAGTTTTACAAATCCTCTGAGCAATCCGGCATGCATAACTGCACTTCTGGCATCTACAATACCGGCACCGTAACCGCTATCCAGATCTTTAGGGACATTTTTACTGGCCGAATCTTTAAGGATCTGTTCTACTGCTTCAGGATTGGTAACGCCAAGAGATGCAATCATTGCAGCCACTCCTGCTACATGGGGAGATGCCATAGATGTACCCTGAAACAGATAGTAATCATCTGTAGAGGGGTTCATTCTTCCGATAGTATTCTGAAGGACTCCGTCCTTTTTACCATCACCGTTCTGATCGACTCTGAGATCTCCGCCCGGTGCTGCTATGTCAATATTTTTACCTTTATTGGAATAAAAAGTAATTTCCTTATCATATCTTACGGCAGATACGGCAATACATTCAGGATATGCGGCAGGATATCCTATACGGGTTGAACTGCTGTTGCCTGCAGCACACACTATAGTAACACCTTTTTTATAGGCATAGGTACAGGCTGAGCCGAGAATCTTACTGTTAAAAGGCCCTCCAAGGCTCATATTGATAACCTTTGCACCGTGATCAGCTGCATATCTTACAGCATCGGCAATATCTGCAAGACTTCCGAACCCCTGGGCACTGAGTACTTTAAGGGGCATTATTTTACAGTTATAGGCAATACCTACAACGCCTTTACCGTTATAGGTGCTCTGTGCAATAGTACCTGCTACATGAGTTCCATGACTGTTATCGTCACATGCCTGAGCTCTGTCATTTATAAAATCATAACCTTCTGTAAAATTTGTATTTTCCAGGTCTTCCGCTCTGTGAAATTTATCATAATTCAGATAGGCCACTCCTGTATCTATAACTGCTACTATGACATCTTCACCGGTATTTATATCCCATGCATCCCTTACCTTTATCTGATCCATATGCCACTGATATTTATAAAGAGGATCATTAGGAACAGCACTGTAAGCATAATAAATGTAATCAGGTTCTGCATATTCCACCACAGGATCATGGGAAATTTTCTCTGCAAGTGTTCCTGTTTCACTGTCATCTACCTTTACCGTCATAAGTTTTTCAGCTTCCGAATATGTACTGTTAAGAGTTAACTCACCAAGATCATATTTATTTCTGAAATTTTGAATTTCAGCTTCAGTAACATTATCTCTGAAATCTATGACTATTTTACCGGGAATAAAAGATAATTTTTCTTCTTCCCCTCCATGGAGTGTCCGGGTCACATCTGCATTTTTACTGCATCCGGGCAAAAAAGCTATTAAGATTAATAAAAGAAAAGAGAGAGAAAAATTTTTCATATGTTTAACCTCCTTAAAAATCAGTTACCAGTTATCAGTTACCAGTTATAATAACACTATAAAACAAGGTTATTATTTCGTCACTGTTCACTGTTCACTGTTCACTGTACTAATGTAATCCTGACAACATAGCGAGCAGCATAAAGAGAATAAATCCTCCCATACTTACCAGAAACAGACCAAGTCCCCATCTATTCCATGTTCTTTCAGTCTCTTCGAAATGTTGTAAATTCCTGAAAGGTTTGTAAGTCCATGCCAGTTCATTTCCTTTTGCTCCCAGATAAAAAGAAGCAATTATACTCAGAGGGCCGAAAAAAAATGAAGCAAGTAAAAGACCTATTCCAAAAGGAACCATATTATGACAGACAAGCCATATCCAGGTAAAAATAAAAGCCCCCCAGTTCCATCCTTCTCTTGCCATATTTAGAAGTTTCGGATCATTCCCGGAAGGAAGATATGTATTGCAGACAATACCATACTGAGATTTCCCTCCACTATTGAAGGCACCCACTTCGGGATAACCTGCACGTTCGGGATAACCTGCACGTTCGGGATAACCTGCACGTTCGGGATAACCTGGCTCCTCTGAATATCGAGATTCCTCATCTGTATCATAAAAATCAGAATTGCCGTATTCCAGAGGACTTCCACATTCAATACAGAATTTAACAGAAGCACTGTTCTGAAATCCGCATTTTTGACACGTCATATTTTGTTCACCCCTAATAAAATCTAAAATCGGAAAAGAGAACTACCAGTAAAATTATCAGTGCCGGTATTAATCCTACAAAGATAATAACAGGAATATGTTCGGCAAACAAATGACCAAAGGCAGATAGAGTAGAAAACAAGGTAAGTCCAGAAATAGCACAAAAAGCAAAAATAGACATACCAATAGCTGTGACAGCCTTTGTTGATAATTTAAGAGGCGGGACATCCTGCTTTATAAGAGCACTTATATCCCTTTCTCTTCTACTCATATAGTCGTTTTCTCTTACAGAAGGGGGAGAGAAAGATTGCCTGTAAGGTCCTCTGTCAGCAGTAGGAGAGACAGACTGGTTATAGGCGCCTCTGCTGTACATAGACAGGGTATCTCTGAAAGCTGCCATATGTTCATATCTGTCATCAGCTTTTTTCTGAAGTGCTTTGTTTATTATTTTTTCAAGTTCCGGTGTTATCTGCGGATTAAGATGCCTGGCAGGGGGAAAATGAAAAGGAGTAATAGTAGGGTCATAGCCTGTAAGTAATTGAAACAGTATAACTCCCAGGGCATATATATCAGATTTAGGTGTTGACTGACCGAGTCTGGATGCCTTAAACTGTTCAGGTGCTGCATAGCCGGGCGTTCCAAATCTGAGAGTATCTGTAATTTTGGAAGGATCATATCTTCTGGCAATACCAAAATCTACAATTCTGGCAGAGCCAGAAGGACTTATTATTATATTGGCCGGTTTCAAATCGCGATAAACTATAGGGCCTGAGCTCTGAGTGTGGAGATAATCCAGAGCTTTTGATATTTCTATACCCCAGTAGATAACATCATCAACAGGGAGAGGACCTTTTTTCTTCTGTATTATACCTTCAAGGCTTTCTCCTTCGACAAATTCCATGATAAGATAATTTCTGTTCCAGTGAGTAAAAGTGCCGTAAAACTTTGGCAACTGGGGATGATTTAGCTGCCCTAAAAATGCTATTTCCGTCTGAAAAGTCTGAAAAGCTATTTGTTCCTGTTCAGGATCATTCAAGTTGGCAATAAGTTCCTTAATGGCATATCTGTTCTGAGGACGGCCAGCTTCTTCTACAAGATAAACTGTTCCCATTCCGCCCTTACCAAGTAATTTAATTACCGTATAGGTATTGTTCAATAAAGTTCCAGGCATCAAGTCAATCATTTTATTACCGGCCCTCAGGAGCGTGACGCGTGACGCGTGACGCGTAATGCGTAATGCGTAATGCGTAACACCAATCAATTTCATTATAGAAATATCTTAATCGAAAACAGAAGATTAGTCAAATATTTATCTAATCTATCAGACCTGTAATTAAAATCACTGATAAATAATATAATCTTTATGATATAATGAATTATGGTCTCCATCGATAGTTATGTTCATAACAATTCATAGATTAATGAATGAGTAGTGAATAGTGAGTGACAGTGCCATATTCTACTCACCATTCACCACTCACTTAAATTCTAATAAGTTATGAAATACACCATAATATAATAAACATGATACGTAACACATGGGACTTGATACGCATCACGCTTCACGCATTACGCATCACGCAACAAAGAAAGGTGCATTTTTTATGATAGACACAAAAGCAAAGGAATTCTTAAAAGAACTTCTGAAAACTCCGGGACTTCCCGGATATGAACTGCCTGCTCAGAATGTGTGGAAAAATTATGTAAAAAATTTTTCCGATGAAGTTTCTACCGATAATTATTATAATGGTATAGCAAAATTAAACGGAGAAGGTTATCCGAAGATTATGCTCATAGCCCATATGGATCAGATAGGACTTATGGTAAATTATATAGATGACAACGGTTTCATCTATCTCAAGACCCTTGGTTATAACTATCCTGCATCACTTCTTACAAGAGAAGTTTCTATTATGACATTAAAACATGGAGATATACCCGGTATTATAACATTCCCTGAAGAACTTTATAATAAAGACGAAGGGAATAAACTGACTTTAAATAAACTCTTTGTAGATATCGGAGCATCTTCTCCTGAAGAAGTAAAAGAAAAAGTCAGAGTGGGGGATTATGTGGCAATAAAAAGCAATCCCTTTGAAATTGGGAATAACTGTCTTGTGTCCCCCGGTCTTGATGACAGAACAGGCTGTTTTGCCATTGCAGAGGTTCTGAGAGAACTGTCAGACAAAGAATTCAAACCATGTGTTTTTGCCGTAACATCTGTTCAGGAAGAGGTAAATTCCCTGGGAGCAAAACTTAAATCAGAAGAATTAAAACCTGACATTGCAATAATAGTAGACATTGAACTTGCTTCCGATTATCCCGGCACAGACAAAACAAAAAAGCCTGATATAGCCATGAGAAAAGGTCCTGTAATCAGCCGTGGACTCTGCAACAACAGATTTATAAGTCACAGACTTATGGAAATAGCGGAAGAACATTCCATACCGTACCAGTTATATCCTGACAATACATCAAACAACACTGATCTTTTCACTGTAGTAAAAACAGGTGCACTCGCATGTGTTATAACCATTCCTACAAGATATTATCATACCCCTGTGGAAATGGTAGATTATGTTGATATTGAAAATACGGTTAAATTGATTACAGAATTTATACTATCATTCAATAAAAGTCCTGATGAATGGGAAAAATATTGTAAGAAATAAGATATTGTAAGAAGTTTTGTGCAAACTTATACCAATTGGGTTCAGCTTGCATAGGAAATATTATAAAATATATAAAAATTTTACATAAATACAGGAATATGGTTATCGTTATGATAACCATAATTCCATAAATATGTCATTTTCACAGTAATTATCTACAGCACATTCTTTATATTCCTTAAAACCGAGTTTTTTGCTTAAATTTATTATAGCTGTATTTGATGGATGATGATTGGTTGTTATTCTTTTAATATTTCTTTCAACAGCAATAGAAATAATCTTTTTTCTGATTTTTCCGGCAATCCCTTTACGCCTGAAATCAGGATGAATAACAGTATTGGTTATATGTAATCTGCCTTCTTCAATTTTACCTGAAAGTCTTCCATCCATAAGTGCGGAATAGCCGATAATGTTGTTATTTATTTCTGCAACCAGTATTAATTCACAATCTATCTGAGACATATAAAAATTATTAATATCTTTCTCCAATGCTGGTTCTGCAATAATACCCCATGCATAAAGAGCAAGTTTCGATAAAAAAGAGAGAGATTTAATATCCTCGCGTAATGCAAACCTGACAAGAGGATTTAATTCATTCAAGCCTTTACCCTTCCTTCTGCAAGGGTCTTCAAATTCTTCATTACCCTGTGCCAGTATTTTTCACTGTATGTCATAGCTTTTTCTCTTTCACTTTCAGGCAAATCTTCCCACCCTTCATGAGTTATTTCCAGAATAGTTCCTGCAGGTTCGGGATAAGTGTTCAGAGTAACTGTCGTATCACATGGCCATCCGGCACATGTCCATGAAAAAGAAATATTTCTTCCTTTTTCCATACTAATTATATGGCCTGAAAAACCCGATTTATCTTCTTTGAATTCAACAGGCCACCATTTTTTTATCTCTTCTTCCCTGTTTAAGAAATTCCAGACAATATGCATGGGGCTATGGATATATATTTTTTCTTTAATTTTCACAATGGCCCTCACTTTCTAAAAATTATTCTTATTTAACGTTAAATACAGTACAGAAAAAGCATTATAAAAAATAGTAAAATAATTATAACATAAAAGAATAAGCAAATAAAATCCTGAACAGTTTATGGTTGAACAGACAATGACCGGTCATAAGCATTTCTCCCGTACAGGTTATGAGAATTAAAAATCAACTATAAAAGCAAGCAGGAAAAGTTTACTTTCTAACGAAAATTTTCAAAGCTCATTTTTAAGGAGGAATTACTGTGGCAAAAATAGGTCTGGATACAAAAGAATATATAGCACAGTTCAGAAGTGTTATGTTACCGGAATTATTGAAGAACATAAAAAGCAATTTTCCAAAGGTAGAACTGGATAATATCTGTATAGAAGCCATACAGGAGGTTTTCCATGCTACAACCATAGCTGCAATGGAAGATTACCTGACATTTGCTCTGGAAAGAATAATAGAAGATAATAACAATAAAATCTATGAAGATCTTGTTAAACTCGGGGTAATAAAAGAAGATAAAGAGGAACATCAATAAAAATCAATTCCGGATTATTAGCTAATAGGAGTAAAAATTTATGGAAGAAAAAATGATAAAAATGATAGAAAAACTAAAGGATAGTGAGTATCTAAAAGAAATACCAAAGATATTTAAAAAGATGGAACATAATACCAGATGTGAAAAAATTGAAGAACTGGGACACTTACTTGAGAACGAAGATTACGATACCAGATTGAAAGCTCTGAGAGTCCTTTCCGAACTTTCTGTACCGGAAATTCTTCCTCCTATTATTGATGCTCTGGAAACAGTGAAATTTTACGAATATGATATAAAGAGAATCTGTGACAAAACATCCAGAAAAAAACAAACCAGAGAAGATAATGTACAGAACCAGGAATTTAAGGATTTAGCCATAAAAACCCTTATAAAATTGAGAAGACCGGAATCTGTAGGGATGTTAATGGATTTATATGAAGATCAGGATGATCCGAAGAAACAGAAAATAATTATATTTATCCTGCAGGAACTCGGCAATATCGGAATTACGGAATTAAAAAGAATAAATGAATGTGAAGAAGAACTTGATAAAATAAAATTAATTATAAAAATTTTCGGCCAGATAGGTTCAGAAGAAGCTATGGACGAGTTGTTAAATATGATCAAGGTAAAGAAAAACAAAGATCTCCACAAAGACATTATATGTGCCCTGGAAAATTTCACATCTCCCACAATAGCTTCTTTTCTTATTACATCGTTAAGAGAACAGAATAATACTATTGTCAGGCTTGCTGCACAGGGATTAAAAAAATATATAAATATTCCTGAAGTACACTCACATATTACAAAAGAAATAAAGCAAAGCAATGAAAGAGAAAGAGAAGAAATAATAAAATCTCTCGGCTATCTTGAAGATGAAGCTATAATTCCTATACTGCTTGAAAGTATAAAAGATAATTCCAGGTCAGTTAAAATAGCTGTCTTAGAATCTTTGAAATCTATTCAATATATTAATTCAAGAAATATGGTAATAAACTGTCTCCTGGGATTACTGCAATATGAAGATATAAGATGGGAAATACTGACTGTTTTCGAAAAACTTTCTCCTCCTGAGATTAAAGAATCTTTAATTAAATTACTTGAAGAGGAAACTGCCGAGTGCAGGGCCATGGCAAAACATGGAGAGAGAAACTGGGAATGCAGGAAAATAATAGTAAAAATACTGGGCAATATGGGTAATGAAGATGTCATCCCCGTAATTATCAAAGCCATGGACGAGAAACAGTATTTTAACCGTCTTGTAAAACAGCAGAGCTGGACCATACTTATAGAAATTCTGTCCAGGATACCTTCTGTAGAAGCAATTCCTTATCTTATTAAATCTCTTCAGAATGATCCTTCCAATCTTTACAATCAGTCTCTTTATGCATTGATTAAACTGGGTGAAAAGGCAATACCGTCACTTATAGAATCCTACAAAGGCAATGTTCTCAGCAGAAAACGTATAATGGAAGTGTTCTGTAAAACAGGTGATATGAGGGCGAAATCGTTAATAATAGAAGCTCTTTCAGATGAAGATGAAGATCTGAGAAGACTTGCCGTTATTGCTCTGGGAAAAATCGAATGTAATGAGAGATTATCTTTATTCCGGGAATCTGTAAAAGATAAATCTCCCAAGGTAAGAGCAACTGCCATAAAGACTCTGTGGCAGACAGGAGAACATGTGGAACCTTCTATTTTTATAGAAGCTCTCAAGGATCAAAAACCTACTGTAAGACAGACTGCCTGTGAAATTCTGGGAGAGCTGAAATATATGGAAGCAAGAAAAGCTCTCAGCCAGCTTCTGGAAGATAATTATTCAGAAGTCAGAGAAGAAGCTCAAAAAGCTCTGGAGAAAATTGCAGTTTGACCGGGATTTAATGGTTTTTTGGGATTACCAGGATGATAAAATAACTTTAGGAACGATAATTAAATAACTGTCTCAAATATATTAAATCGTGACGCGTAACACGTGACGCGTGACGCGAGGAAAGAGACATTAATAAAATTCTATTCCTTACTCCAGATGAAATTCTTAATCCCGGTAATCCTTTAATCCTGCCCCCCGGTCACTGATAGTTAATCGATGGACTCTTACTATAAATAAAGGATTTTAAAAAAATTATGAACAATATTTTGAAAACTTTAAAAGCAGAACTTTACAGGTCTTACAAAAAATTAACCATTCAGGATAACCCGTCTCCATTTTTTATAAGTTACCTGTACAGAAATACATTTGATACGACAATATGGGGTAAATACGGTGATCTGTTTGAAGCAAACAGCAATAATAATTCAGGCATATATGCAGAGGTGAGAATTGGTTCCCATGAATTTGATAATACTATAAGCGGAGGACTTTATAAAAATGCCACTTCAGATGATTCCTATTCGTGGATTCCCTCTCCGATAGGTAATTCTTCCGATGGTATGAAACATACCCTGTGGCGTCTTACCGATTGCAAATACAAGGAAGCTTTAATGGAGTATTATCAAAAGAAAAGCCAGATGATAAAGGAAGTGCTTATTCATAAAGGTAAACTCGATTTTTCAATAGAAAAGCCTTCTGTAAGTAAAGAAAAACTGCCGGAATTAAAACTGCCTGTAAAGAAATGGAAAGGTCTTGTAAAAAAACATTCTGCAAAACTCAAGAAATATAAAGAAGTAAATAATTCATTTATCTCAATCAATGCAAGAGATGCTCATAAATATTATGTAAATACAGAAGGAAGCGAACTCAGTTCAAAGGAAACAAATATAGGCATAAGAATAGTAGTTCAGGGACTTGCAGAAGACGGAATGCTTGTAGAAAGAGACTGGAACGATATATTTATAAATCTGGAAGAATTCCCACAGGAAGATTTTATTGAAGAAAAGATAGAAACTATTATCTCTGAACTCTGTGAACTGAAAAAAGCCGAAGTACTTAAACCATATGTAGGTCCTGCCATACTGTTCCCTTCTGCATCGGGCATATTCTTCCATGAAGCCATAGGCCACAGACTCGAAGGAGAAAGACTCCTCAGTCCCGGTGAAGGGCAGACATTTAAAGGTAAAATAGGAACCAGAATATTACCTGAATTTATAAGTATCCATGATGACCCTCTTATGAAGGAATTTAACGGTCAGAGTCTTCTGGGGTATTATCCCTATGATGATGAAGGCATACCGGCACAGAGAGTATGTCTTATAGAAAATGGAGTTCTGAAGAATTTCCTTCTCTCAAGGGCAGTAGTAGAGGATTTCAAACATTCTAACGGACATGCCAGAGCAACGTACCATGAAGATCCCATAGCAAGAATGTCCAATTTTATAATAACATCTTCCCTTGAATACAACTATGAGAAACTGAAAGAAATGTTAATTCAGGAAATAAAGACCCAGGGGAAGGAATTCGGCCTTATAATAAAAGAAGCAAAAAGCGGAGAAACAAATACGAATAAATATAATTTCCAGGCCTTCAAAGGGCAGCCCACTGTAGTGTACAGAGTTGATCCGTCTTCAGGAGAAGAAACACTGGTGAGAGGAACGGAGTTTATAGGCACTCCCCTTACGAGTGTGCAGAAAATTCTTGCCACAGGCAACGATTATAAAAGAGTAAATGCTTTCTGCGGCGCCGAGTCGGGATTTATTTCAGTTTCCACCATATCCCCTACAATACTCATTAAAGAAGTGGAAATGCAGAGAAGCACCGAAACAAATTTACAGCCTCTTATTCTTCCTCCGCCATGGTACAGAAAAGATTAACCCATTTATAAAGGTGGAATTGGGTTTAAAAGCCTATCCGAAAAGTCATCAAATACCTTCCGGTGTGTGAGGCTCTTCCGAAAA
>CAYSLJ010000046.1:0-43378 GCA_964431735.1 uncultured Synergistia bacterium
ATTAACTATAATTTTCAGTAAAGGTGAATTTACCTGTCGTAAAAAAACGCAATCGTTTTGCAGAAGGATTTATACGGAATAATTTGAATTTAATTAAAGTGAAGAGCGAAGAGTGAAAAGTGAAAAGTGAAGGGGGAAGAGGCTTTATTATAGCTAGTTTCACGACAATTCATATTAACATGAAATACACTATAAACACCGGGCCAGTAATACTGTCAGGAGGTGATAATAAATGGAGAATATAAAATATTATGATAATGCAATTATTACTCAACCACGAAACATAGAAGAAGAATACGAAAAAATAAAATTACAGAAAAAAATTATTGAAAAAATAAATCAGGGAATGGTTCTTGACGAAATAATGGAATATATATTTTCTTCTTTTCAAATTTTAATACCCTATGAAAGAATTGGTGTGGCTTTTCTGGAAGGGTCGTCAGTCACTTCAAAATGGGTTAAATCAAAACTATCAAAGATACTGCTGAAACCCGGTTATCAATCACAGTTAAAAGGAAGCTCTCTCGAACATATTATAAATACAGGAAAACCACGTATTATAAACAATTTAAAAAAGTATCTCACAGACAACCCGTCCTCTAAATCAACAAAACTTATACTGGAAGAAGGCATGCTATCAAATCTTACCTGTCCTTTAATTGTCAACGGGAAACCGGCAGGTTTTCTATTCTTTACCAGTAAAGAAGACTGTGCATACAATGACCTTCATGCAGATATATTCTCAGAAATAGCTAATTCCGTATCTATAATAGTAGAAAAAGGAAGGCTTTATCAGGAAATAATCGAGTTAAATGAAATGAAAAACAAATTTTTAGGTATTGTAGCACATGATATAAGAAGCCCTGTAATGGTTGTGAAAAATTATCTGGAACTCTTCAACCTTGGCTTTCTGGGAAATATTACAGAAGAACAGGGAGAGATTATTTCAGATATAAATAAAATGTGTCAGAACATGCTCTGCCTTATAGATGATCTTCTGGATATGAGCGTTATTCAATCAGGAAAATGGAAATTACAGAAAAAGAAAACCTGTATTTCTTCATATCTAACTGGCTGGTATTCACTGAATAAAATACTCGGTAAAGCAAAAAATATTGACATTACTCTGAAAATTAGAGAAAATATACCTGATATATTTATGGATTCCCATAGAATAAACCAGGTATTGACCAATTTGCTTACAAATGCCATAAAATTTTCTCATTCAGGAACTGTGATAAACATAATCGCGTTATATGAAGATAACCATCTGAAAATCTCTGTCCATGATAATGGTCAGGGTATACCGGCGGAAGAGATGAATAATCTATTCAATGAACTATACAGAACAAGTGTACTTCCGACAGAAGGAGAAAAATGTACGGGCCTGGGCCTTTCCATATGCAAATGTATAGTTAACGCTCATGGCGGAGAGATAAGTGTGGAAAGCAAAGAAGGGAAAGGAACCGTTTTTACGTTTACTATTCCGGTAAATGGTGAGTAGTGAAAAGTGAAAAGTGAGTAGGGGCGTTTAATTAAATGCCCCGGGATTAAATACGCATCACTAACCACGCGTCACGCGTCACGCGTCACGCGTCACGATCCTCATATAAATAGAGACTATTATGAAAGACAAAACTATGAAAGACAAAACATGGAACTTCTGTATCGACAGAGGGGGAACCTTTACTGATATTGTAGCAAGAAAACCGGACGGAAACATTATTACTCACAAACTTCTCTCTGAAAACAGATTACATTACAGAGATGCAGCCATACAGGGCATAAGAGATATTCTGGGACTTAAAAAAGAAGAAACCATTCCCGATATAATTGGTTCCGTAAAAATGGGCACTACTGTTGCCACAAATGCTCTTCTTGAAAGAAAAGGAGAAAGAGTGGTTCTTTTTATTACGAAAGGATTTCGTCACGCTCTGCGCATAGGGTATCAAAACCGGCCGACTCTGTTTGAAAAACACATCATATTACCGGAGATGCTTTATGAAGAAGTAGTAGAAATAGATGAAAGAATAAGCGCTGACGGAAAAACATTAAAAGAACTTGATGAAGACAGGGTTTTTTCTGATTTAAAAAACATATATGAAAAAGGCATAACTTCCTGTGCCATAGTATTGCTTCACGGGTACCGCCATACTGTTCATGAAGATAAAATTGCTTCTATAGCCAGTTCCATCGGTTACAGACAGATTTCCGTATCTCATAAATTAAATCCTCTCATAAAAATTGTAAGCCGCGGTGATACGACAGTTGTAGATGCCTATGTATCACCTGTCTTAAAAGGTTATATCGACGAAGTATCTTCTGAATTACAGAATCCTTCCGTAAAACTTATGTTCATGCAATCAAACGGCGGCCTCATAGAGGGAAATCTGTTTTCAGGGAAAAATGCAATTCTTTCAGGTCCTGCAGGAGGTATTGTAGGTGCGGCAAGCACATCGGCCCTGGCAGGTTTTACGAAGATTATAAGTTTCGATATGGGGGGAACATCTACAGATGTGGCTCTTTATAACGGACAGTATGAAAGATCCTTTGAAACCCCTGTAGCAGGAGTAAGGATGAGAGCGCCTATGATGAAGATCCATACAGTGGCTGCAGGAGGAGGTTCAATACTCAACTTTGACGGCGCAAGATTAAGAGTGGGCCCCGAAAGTGCCGGAGCAAATCCCGGCCCTGCCTGTTACCGTATGGGAGGCCCCCTGTGCGTAACAGATGCAAATGTTCTTCTGGGAAATATACAGACCGATTTTTTTCCGGAAGTGTTTGGCCAGTCAGGCAGAGAACCAATAGATAAAAATATAGTAAGAGAAAAATTCCGCATAATTACAGAAGAAATAAACAGTGTAACAGGAGGGAACAAAAATCCTGAAGAAATAGCAGAAGGTTTCATTAAAATTGCAGTTGAAAATATGGCAAATGCCATAAAAGAGATTTCCGTTCAGCGTGGTTATGATACAACTGAATATGTGCTCTGCTGCTTCGGAGGTGCAGGAGGTCAGCATGCCTGTAAAGTGGCAGACACACTGGGAATGAAACAGATTTTCATACACCCTCTGGCAGGGGTATTGTCTGCCTGTGGTATGGGCCTCGCAGACATAAGGGTAATAAAAGAAAAATCCCTGGAAATCCTTCTGTCCGGTGCATCACTTTCCCTTATTGACAGAGAATTACAACTTCTGAGAGATGAAGCACTGGGTGAAATAAAAAAACAGGACGTTGCAGAAGAACATATTTATGAGAGACTTAATCTTAAATATGACGGTACAGACAGACCTTTCACTGTATCTTACGAACGAGGATTTACTGTTAAGACCATAACTGAAGCATTTCAGAATATACACAGACAGCATTACGGATTTATTATGAAAAAAAATCTCATTGTTGATTCTATATCAGTGGAAGCAGAAGGTTCAATGGAAAAAATCGATGATCCTTTTTTACCTGAAGCACTGATTACGGAATTACCTGAACCTGCTGCAATTGCAGAGATATACACAGAAGGCTCATACCACAGAGCACCTGTCTATGAGAGAATATGTCTGAAACCGGGTATGTATATAAAAGGACCTGTAATTATTACAGATTCCAATGCCACAACTGTTGTAGAACCCGGGTGGGAGGCAGAAATAACAGAAAGAAATCATATGATTTTGACAAGAGTGGTACCACGATCTGTTTCCATAACTTCTGATAAAGTCGATCCTGTTATGCTGGAAATTTTCAACAATCTTTTTATGTCTGTGGCGGAACAAATGGGAGTGGCACTTTGTAATACAGCATATTCGGTAAATATAAAAGAACGTCTTGATTTTTCCTGTGCCATCTTTGACAGTTCAGGGTATCTGGTGGCAAATGCGCCTCATATACCGGTACACCTGGGTTCTATGGGAGAAAGTGTAAGAACGGTTATAAGAGACAGAGGAAATACAATGAGTGCCGGTGACGTTTATGTGCTAAACAATCCCTATAACGGAGGTACCCATTTACCTGATATAACAGTCATAACACCTGTTTTTGACGACATAGGAGAAAAAATCATCTTTTTCATAGCAAGCAGAGGCCATCATGCCGACATAGGAGGCATAACGCCGGGTTCCATGCCTCCTGACAGTAAAACAATCGAAGAAGAAGGCGTTTTAATAGACAATTTTCTCCTTGTTCACAGAGGCAATTTCAGAGAAAAGGAATTTATAGAATTACTCTCTTCCGGCCCTTATCCTGCAAGGAATAAGTCTCAAAATATAGCTGATATAAAAGCACAGATTGGTGCAAACGAAAAAGGTGTTCACGAGCTTCGAAAAATGATTTCTCATTACAGCCTGCCGGTAGTTCATGCCTATATGAAACATGTTCAGGATAATGCGGAAACAGGTGTAAAAAAAGTTCTCATGAAACTTAAAGACGGAGAGTTTTCCTATGAAATGGATGACGGAAGCATAATTCATGTGAAGATAACAATTGATAAAATTCTGAAAACTGCCGTAATAGATTTTACCGGCACATCACATCAGAGACAGAATAACTTCAATGCTCCTTCTTCCGTGTGTATGGCTGCAGTGCTTTATATGCTCCGCACTCTTATTGAAGATGACATACCCATGAATCACGGTGTATTGAAGCCCGTAAAGGTTATTATCCCTCCCGGCTCCATGTTAAACCCTGTCTATCCCGCAGCAGTAGTGGCAGGCAATGTAGAAACATCTCAATGTATAACGGACGCGCTGTACGGTGCTCTCGGGGTCATGGCTGCTTCACAGGGTACTATGAATAATTTTACCTTCGGTAACGACAGATATCAGTATTATGAAACAATCTGCGGAGGTTCGGGAGCAGGGCCGGATTTCGACGGAACATCTGCAGTTCATACTCATATGACAAATACCAGACTTACCGACCCGGAGGTTCTGGAATTACGTTATCCTGTTATATTGGAAGAATTTTCCATAAGGAATAATTCGGGAGGGAAAGGGAAACACAGAGGCGGAGACGGAGTAATAAGAAAAATAAAATTCAGAGAAGATATGACTGCAGCAATACTTGCAAACAGAAGGAAAATTCCGCCTTTCGGCCTGTCGGGAGGAGAACCGGGGAAATGCGGTAAAAACTATGTAGAAAGCTCAGACGGATCTGTTATTGAACTGTCAGGTACTGAAAAAATCAGGGTCAGTAAAGGAGATATTTTTGTAATTGAAACACCGGGAGGGGGAGGATTCGGACACAAAAGTGAAGGGTGACGCATAACACATCACCCTTCACACTTCACGCTCTTACCTTCTGTGACCGTGAAAACCTCCGCCGCTTCCCCATGTTCCGCCTGCATGGTGAATCTGTCCGTTATTCTCCCATGTTGCACCTGCATGATGTATGTCACCATCATTACCCCATGTAGAACCGGTATGAACCACTGCATCATCACCTCTCCAGGTAGAACCACGATGGACCAGTGCTCCGTCATCGCCTGCTGTTACACCTCTGTGGACTACTCCGTTATTGCCCCAGACCGTTGTGCCGGAATGATAAACAGAACCATTATATACTACGTGATTCCAGTTTGTATGACGTATTATATAAGGGTTATCGATATCAAATCCGCGATAAACATAGGTGTTATCAGTAAGAGCGGCACCTATGGCTATGCCTGTTGCAAGACCGACTCCGGGATAATAATAGGGATCATTATTATCTACATAGACTGTAGACGGCGTTGTACCGTAATTATTATATGTTACGTTTCCCTCTGCATTCTTCTGCTGATCCGAATTCGGTGTATTGGCAGGGGCAGATATGCATATTACATATTTACCGACAGCACTATCAGTAGAATATTTAACACCCATAGAACTGAGGATGGGTAAAAAGGGCACACAGAGAACCTGATCATCACCGGAACCTATTGTTCCCCCATAGGCTACATTATTATTTAATTCATCCGATGTGACACCAAAATAATATTTAAAAAAATTCGAATCTATAAAAAGGGTATTTTTATAGTTTACTACAGTAAAGTCTCCTGCAGAATTATTATTTATGGTTATATCTATCTGTTCCGGCGGAACAACACTTGATGTATCGAACTGCACAACCTGCATTGAAGCATATGCCGGGAATATACAGAATATCATTGTAATTATTGTTAAAGAAATCATTATTTTCTTCATAATTTAGAACCTCCTTATAAATTTTCCTTCTTGCTGAGAAGATCTTTTGCTTCTTTCATAATTGCATTATCTGCAGGAGTAAGACCGAGATTATCTTTAATACGGAGATTTGCCCCTTTAGACAGGAGAAATTCTGCCATATCCATATCATTATTGGAAGCGGCTATATGAAGAGGAGTTGATCCGTTATTGTCCCTTCCGTTCACATCTGCTCCATGGGAAATAAGATATTCGGCAAATCCTGTGTTACCTTCAAATACTGCAAGGTGAAGAGGTGTTATGCCATAAAAACCTTTATTTACATCCGCTCCCTTTGCCAGGAGCAATTTTACAATCTCTTCAGGATTATCGGCTTTATTCATCTTCAGGTCAGCTACATTTCCGTAGAGAGTTACCATAGAAGATACAAACAATGGTGTAAAACCATCTGAAGTTTTACCGTTTCCCATTCGTGATGAAAGGAATTGTTCCAGTTTTATGTTACCGTTTATTTTTATTAAATTCAAAGCAGGCAAAACATCGGTGTTCTTTTCATCTATTTTTCCGCCTTTACTCAGAAGAAAACCTGACATATCCTTTTGAGAGAAATAGGCTGCTACGTGAACAGGTGTAAAACCATTCTTATTCATAGCATTTACATCTGCTCCTTTTGCTATAAGTAATTCAGCTATTTTTATATTTCCACCGGCTGCCGCATAGAATAAAGGAGTATTGCCGTCTTTTGTTTTCCCTTTCACATCTGCTCCCTGTGTAATCAGGAATTCAGCCATATCTCTGTTGCCTCTCATAACTGCAACATGTAATGGTGAAAAGCCGAGAGGGCCTCTTTTAAGGTCAGCTCCTTTTGAGAGTAGAGAAAGGCATAATTCTTTATTTCCCTTCATGACAGCCCAGTATAAATTCATTTCTGCCCCTTTATTTACAAGCAGTTCTCCTGTTTCTTTACTTCCATTGACAGATGCAAAAGCAAGGGGAGTAAAACCGTCATTATCTTTACCGTTTACATCGGAGCCTTTAGAGATCAGCAAAGATGCTATTTCTTTATTATTTTTGTATGATGCTATATGTAAAGCAGTAAGTCCGTCTCTTGTTTTAATCTTTATATCGGCATTCTTTCCTATCAAACATGTTGCTATGTCATTATTACCTGCAGATATTGCCAGATATAGAGGTGTAGCACCATTATTATCTTTACTGTTTATATCTGCTCCTTTTGAGAGTAAAAACTCAGTCATATCTTTATTTTTTGCCAGGTGAAGAGCAGTGGCACCATTATTATCTTTACTGTTTATATCTGCTCCTTTTGAGAGTAAAAATCCTGCCATATCTTTATAGCCTTTTTCTGATGCTATATGTAAAGGACTTTTCCCTCCATCGTTCTTTGCATTAATACTGGCACTTTTTGACAGGAGGAAAGCTGCCGCCTTTTTGTAATTTAAAGAAACTACATTATGTAACAGCGTGTTTCCATTATTATCTTCAGTATTCAAATCCGCACCTTTTGAAAGGAAAAAATCAGCTATTTCAAGGCTTTTCGACCTTAAAATCGGTGTTTTTCCTTCATTATCTTTACCGTTTATATCTGCACCTTTTGAAAGAAGTAATTCTACCATTTCCTTTGTTTTAGCTACATGCAAAGGTGTTTCCCCGTCAATATTTTTAACCTTTACATGTGCTCCTTTTGAAAGAAGAAGTTCAAGAACGTCTTTACTGCCACTGTTTGCGGCAGACATAAGAGGGGTAAAACCGTCATAACCGGGAGCATTCACATTTGCTCCTTTTGAAATTAATAATTCTGCCAGGTTCTTATCATTCAGAAAAGCTGCGGCATGTAAAGGAGTTTTGCCGTTTAAATATTTTGTATTTACATCTGCTCCTTTTTCTATGAGAAGTTTTGTTACACCGGATGTATTTGCTTCCAGTTCCGGCAAAGGTTTAATATAATTATGGGCAAAAGTTCTGAAAAAGAGTGCCATAAAGAGAGGTGTAAAGTTCTTATAGTCCTTTGCATTTACATCTGCCCCTCTGTCAATCAGTATCTCTGCCATTTTCTTATTACCATAGTAAGCTGCCATATGGAGCAGTGTCATATCATTCATATATGTTTCCTTGACATTAATATCTGAGAGATCAGGATGAAACTTCAGAATCTGTTCAAGACATTCTTTACCTTCCATGTATCTGTCTTCCTGCCATCTTTCCAGTTGATATTCTGCGGCAAGGGCAAGGGATTTGTTTAAAAGGGCTCCGGTAAAATCAGGTTTTAATTCAATTGCTTTGTTGTAAAATTCAATAGATTTTTGAAATGCTGCGAGACTGTAATAAAAATTTCCTGATTCAAGCCATATCTGAGGGTTTTTCGGATCTCCTTCTGTTGCTTTATCATAACATTTTACAGCATCGCCGTAATTGCCCTCTTCATATAAAATATGACCTTTCTTTATTAAATCTTCTGATACTCCAGCATTTACCGGAATAATAGTAACCATCAAAATCAGCAACAGAAGCACTGCAGATTTTTTTAATAACATAATATAAAACCTCCTTAACAAATAATTATTACTGATGTGAACATAAATTAATTATTGTGAAATGTGACTGTAAAAAACATTATTATTAAACATTCATGTTCACTTCAGTAATAAAAAATTCTGTTTATAGATTATAAGACAATAGTGTCTGTTTTCTCCGCCAGGCTATGCTATTGTGGGGCATTCCCGGAGCTTTACCAACAGACTACATCCCCGGTACAGTCATATTATTATACCCAAAAAGTTTACTCCGGTCAATATTATAAGGACTCCCCGTTAATCTGTTCACAAGTGGTGACAGCGGTAAATATGGCACCAGTTAAATCTCTGCGTGGTGCTCTTACGCAAAATATTAACAGTCTGCGAAACCAGTTTACCAAGCAATAGTATCATATCTTTTCCGGAAGAGTCCGGACCGGGACAAGTTTTAGAAATGGGTATGAACTTATCTGGAGCGGTACCAAGGGAAAGATACCGGTGAATTTCTTATCAGCGTAAAGATTTCCCGGCAGATTTCAGAGACGGCCATATTAATTGAAACAGTAATAGCATTATCCGGTTCTTCCAGAACACTGAACTGACTTTCCAGGAGATCTGGAGGGAAAAAATGATTCTTTCTCTTTTTCAGTCTTGACAGGATAAGTTCCTTATCACCCTTCAAATATATAAACTGTACCGGTACATACTGCGAAAGAATTCTGCGATATCTCTCCCTGAGGGCAGAACAGGAAATTACTGCTCCTCCATCGCTGTCCCACTCTTTAATCTTCTCTGCCAGAAACATAAGCCATGGTTCGCGATCTTCATCAGTAAGGGGAATATTATTTTTCATTTTCTCTTTATTTAAAAGAGGGTGATAATCATCGCCGTCATAGTAAGATATTCCAAGCAAATCTGAAAGTTTTAGTCCAACAGTAGTCTTGCCACACCCTGCCACACCCATAATTACATATACCATATGAGCCCTCCCCGAAACAGTTATTTTTCCTAATTTCATTCTACTACTGACCTGAGCATAAACGTTTTTCTCCTGTCACGCGTTACGTGTCATGAAATCATATATTTCCTGCCCCCTCCAGTGTCTTTATATTTCAACGACTTCTATAACGCAAAATAGCTCTTGCCGGGGCTCCGTCTCCTCCGACAATTTTCAGTGGAAGACAGATAATCTCACAATCTCCGGGTTTAACTTCAGACAGATTAAGTCCTTCTATTAACCAGATACCTGCACCAAGGAGTATTTGATGAGTTTCTATGCCATCCTGAACATAGCCGCCTACAGAAAGGTAATCAACACCGACTGTACGGACCTGCTTCTGAACGAGGAATTTCGCTGCTGCTGCACTGATATAGACAAAATCTTCGACAAATCTATTATCTTTCCAGCATCTTTCAGAATTTGAAGTACGAAAGAGTATTCGTTCACCTGCCTGCAGATTATGTAAGTCAAGTTCTTCGGGAAGAATTGAATGAGAGTCCTCAATAAAAATTACCCTGGCCGGTCCAATAGTAGCATCAAATGGCATTTTATCAATACCGGTACCATCAGGAATAAAATGAGCAGGTCCATCTATATGGGTCCCTGTATGGGCACCAAATTCCAATTTTGATACATTGGCTGCATCTCCCCTGGATATAGCATGAACAGATTCGATATTCACAGCAGGATCACCGGGCCAGTGTACCATACCGGAGTAAATAGATACAGAAATATCAAACCAGTAATTATGTGGATAATCAGTCATATTAAATACATTTAAATCTTCCATTAGTTTACACCTCGCTAAAGTAAATGTTAGCTGATAGCTAAATGTTGAACGCTTACGAACTTTTTTCCAGAAAATCTTTTACTGACCTGAGTATAAGCATTTAATAAACGCTTTCCTATGAAATTTTTTCATAACTTTCTTTTTCCTGAGTTTTATTCTCTATATGAACGTCAGATGATTTTTTTTTCATGACTTTCTTTTTCTTGAGTTTTATTCTCTATATGAACTTCAGGTAATTTTTTTTCATGACTTTCTTTTTCCTGAGTTTTACATTCTGTTTCACCTGCAGGCTTATCTTCTTTTTCATCCTTTAACATATCCTCGTCCGAAACAGTATGTCTTTTAATCCATCCTCTGAGAAGAACCTTTAACACACATATAAGAGGTATGGCAAGAAACATGCCTTTTGCTCCGTAAAGCTGACCTCCTATGATTACAGCCATCATAATCATTAAAGGACTCAGATTAAGGGTTTTCCCGTGGACTGTCGGATATAAATAATAAGAATCAAGAAGATGCATGGCAACTATTATTATTACTACCGACACAAAAGATATAAGAGGAGAAGAGGTAAATAGTGCCAGTACAAGGGCAGGACTTGGACCGATTATATTTCCTACATATGGTATAAAGGTCATTACGGCAGTGAAAACACCTATTAACAGGGCAAATTTAATACCTATAAGAAATAAACCTATACCTGTAAGAGTTCCTATAACAGTGCAGTTAAACAGTTGACCTCTTAAAAAGGTGGATAGAGTATTGTTTATTTCATCTGTCAGAGAAAAAATAGATTCTCTCTTTTTCAGCGGAATAAAACTGACACAGAATTTACTGATTTCATTTTTTTCTTCAAGCATGTAAAAAACAAAAACCGGAATTATAAGCAGTTCCAGCAAACCAATCAAAAAATGCATTACACTTGAAAAGGATCCCGTTATATAGGATAATGATTTATTTGAAAATTCACGGCCGCTGTTCTGAACATCTTCAAGTAATTTATTTATTGCTTCTTCCAGATAGGGAGGAATTTTATACTCTCCGAGTTTCTTAAAAAATTCAATTTTCTGCAGTTTATTAAACCATTCTATAAGTTTGTCCTTCATATAAGGAATCTGTGATACAAAATCCGAGATATTTTCTGCCAGAGCCGGTATCAGGAAAAGAAGCATTATAATAAAAAACAGTACTATTACTCCAATAAGAAGAATGGCTCCTTTTGATCTTGAAACACCTTTTTTTTCCAGATAAACAACAACAGGGTCAGAGATATAGGCAAGTACGATAGCTATGGCAAAAGGTATAACAATGGATTTTATAAGTGACAGAAACCAGATTCCATAGAGAAATCCTGTAATAATTATCAGGGTATTTACCACATTATATTCTTTTCTGAAAGGAAGCAGAACTATAATAGTTATGACAGTTAAAACAGTAGGTGTTAAAATCGTCTCAAAAGTGACTATTAATTGTTTAAAAAAAGTAAAGAAAAATAATACTGTTATTATAGCAGGTATCAACTTTATTATTTTATCAGTATAGTCTTTCATTAATTCTAAAACCTTCCATCTTTTATTTTCTTCAAAAATTCCAGAATTTTTTCCGTAGATTCATCTTTATCTTCACCGAGTTCTCTGTTTAAGGTTCCATGATTTTTATCGCTGGCATGATATAATTCTGCATGGACTCCTGCATTTTTCAAAGACTCTCCGAGCCGTGTAGCTTCTATTTTGGACAGTTCCCTGCTTCCTGCATAGATAATAAAAAAAGGAGGAATATCTCTGTCTTTTTCTACATGATATAAAGGTGATGCTTCTTTCAATATGGCAGGAGCGTCACCGAAAGCAGGTTTATAGAGGCGTTTAAATAATTTTTTGTTTAATCTCTTTACCTCCGGTATATCATAACCTGCACCGTCAAGCAGTATAACACCTTTCAAAATATTTAAATCCAGGCCGTTTTCTTCCAGATATTTCCCATCTATAGAAACAAGAGCAGCCAGATGGGCTCCCGCAGAATGTCCCATAATGAAAATCTTCTCTCTGTCACCTCCGTAATGGGAGATATTTTTATATATCCAGCCGATAGCTTTTGCCACATCCTGAACATAAACAGGAAAGGTCACAGCAGGTGACATTCTATAATTTATACTGGCAAATATATATCCTTCTCTGACAAATCTTAAAGGTTTTTTGCTGTGATTGCTTTTATCACCCATCCTCCATGCACCGCCATGGATAAATACCATAACAGGTAATTTATCGCCTTTTTTCGGCACATAAAGATCAAGACCGGTCAGGTTCTTATCAAATCCAGGGATTTCTGCATAAAGTACATCAGAAAAAACTTTATATTCGTCACTGTCTTTTGAAAAGGATTTCTTATGCCATAAACACACTATAACTGATGTTATCAATAACATCCATAAGGCTATAACAGCAACAAATTTTCTGTTTACTTCTATAAGTTTCATGTCTTTTACACCCTTCCGTACAGTTCCCGGCACGCATCACTTATTACGACCATTATAACACGAAGAAAAGGAAAAAAAAAATAATAAAAAGGATTCCCTGTCAAGTAAATAGAATTAACTGAAAAATTTTGTCATATAAATTACAGATATAGTAAAAATCAAATGTACAGGAGGTATGTAATGAAGAAAAAATATCTTATTATTTCCCTGGCTCTCATTATTTCAGTAGTAATTGTCTTAAATTATTGTTCAGCAGTCGATTACACTTACGACAAAGGCAGTGACCAGAAATTCAGCATCACAGTTCCTGACGGATGGACTTCTGATGACAGTGGTAAAACAAGAGTTCCCCTGGCTCTTATAGGCCCGAAGGAAATGAAAATCCCCGGATATACAGACTCATGCACCAGTATAACTGTAAATGTAATCATAGAAAAAATGCCCGAATGGTACAGAATCGACAAGAAAACACTGGAAAATCTGAAAGATAAAATCTCTGAGGAAAATATGGAAAAAATAAAATCTATTGCCTGGTTTAAAATAGATGATAAAAACATGGCTTCCTTTAAAGATAAGATTTCCCAGGAAAAAGCCAGTAAAATAGAGTCTATAAAAAATATAATATTTACAAAAGAAGAATTAATAAGAAAGTTGGAAGAATTATCCCTTAATACTCAGGAAATTGATATAATTATCACAGGTACCATGTCACAGACAAAGGTTATAATAAAAAAAGAAGATTTTGTTAATAAATTAAAAGGTTTGAATTTCAAACAGAAAGATATTGATATAATAGTTCCCATGTGCAGGATTGAAGCCATTACACCTGTGGAATATGCTTTCACAGCATTCAATCACAGAACCGATATTTTAAAGAGTGCAACAGTCATATCTGAAACGGAAAAAACCATAAACGGAACAGCTGCCTATCAGGCAGTAGTAGATTATGTATTCACCATACCGGGTCAGACTTTTACTTCCAGAACTCTTCAGACCTGCATATTAAATAAAAATTCTGCTTATATAATCACAGGTTCTGCCAATGAAGATAACTTCGGTAAATTCGAAGAAACATTCAAATCTGTTGCTGACAGTTTTAAAGTGAATTAGAGGGAGGATTTATGCTATTTAAACAGATGTTTGCTACAAAGTCCCTTGAAATGCTCCAGGAAGAAATGGACAGCGGTGAACACAGACTGAGAAGAATTCTCGGACCTGTTGCCCTTACAAGTCTCGGAGTGGGAGCCATTATAGGTACAGGTATTTTTGTTCTTGTAGGTTTGACTGCCAAAACCATGGCAGGGCCATCTCTTATGCTGTCTTTCATAGTATCAGGCCTCGGGTGCGCCTTTGCCGCCTTCTGTTATGCAGAATTTGCCGCCATGACACCCGTAGCGGGCAGTGCCTATACTTATGCCTATGCCACACTGGGTGAAGTTTTTGCATGGATTATAGGGTGGGATCTCATCCTGGAATATGCAGTAGGATCGGCTACAGTTGCCCACGGGTGGTCAAAATATTTCCTGAAACTCCTTGAAGTATTCAATCTTCATGTTCCGGCATATCTCACAAATGATCCTCTTACGACAAAACATATAGTAACACATTTGCCTGCCATGGTTCAGGGCGCCTATATAGGGAGCGGTGCACCTGTAAGCTCATGGTTTAACCTCCCTGCTTTTTTAATAGTATGGGTAATAACCATCATTCTCGTAAAGGGTATAAGAGAAAGTGCGGGCTTTAATTCCGCCATGGTTATCTTCAAGGTTGCCATAGTGTTTGTTGTAATAATAGCAGGTTCATTTTTTATAGATACTAAAAACTGGCATCCCTTCATACCTCCTGAATTCGGATTTCCGGGGGTTATGAAAGGTGCTGCCTATGTATTTTTTGCCTATATAGGGTTTGACTCAATATCAACTCATGCAGAAGAAGCAGTCAACCCTAAAAGAGATGTTCCCATAGGTATTGTAGCATCTCTTGCCATATGCACATTACTATATATACTTGTGGCAGGAGTACTTACAGGTATGGTGCCTTATAAAATGATTGACATTGAAGCTCCTGTGGCATCAGCTTTTTCAGCAGTTGGATGGAACAGTATTGTATTTATCGTATCCCTGGGAGCCATTGCAGGTATTACAAGTGTCCTTCTCGTTATGATGCTCAGCCAGCCCAGAATATTCCTTGCCATGTCCCGTGACGGCCTTATGCCGAAACATATATTTGCAGTAGTTCATCCCGTATTCAAAACGCCTCACAGGGCTACTTTATTAATGGGAGTGGTTGTTTCTCTCGGTGCTTCCCTTGTTCCTCTTGAAGATCTTGCCTATCTTGTAAATATAGGCACACTCTTTGCTTTTATCATAGTATGTGCATC
This sequence comes from uncultured Synergistia bacterium, assembly GCA_964431735.1. Lineage (GTDB taxonomy): Bacteria > Vulcanimicrobiota > SpSt-956 > SpSt-956 > JAKJGF01 > CALARM01. The sequence continues at coordinate 15,330 of CAYSLJ010000046.1, forward strand.
TGTATGGCTTATGAGATATATGAGACCCGATCATCCAAGACCTTTCAAGTGTCCCTGGGTTCCTGTTGTCCCCTTCCTGGGCATAGCATTCAATCTCGGCATGATGGTATATCTGGGATGGATGACATGGCTCAGGCTTTTTTTATGGCTCTTAATAGGTTTTATTATATATCTTATTTACGGAAGACATCACAGTGTAATGCATAAACAGAATATGGACAGAGTAACTTCCGAATAAAAAAACTGATATTCGGATAATCTATAAAAAACATCTCTTTGAGATGTTTTTTTATTTACAGAAGGAATAGTATATAAATAGATCGAATATATATTTAATATTAACAATATATACTTATTCTAATCTATAATCACAAACATGAAAAAAATTCTTGTAATTGAAGACAGTAAATCATTACAAAAACAAATAAATTCTTTTCTTTCCATTGAAGGTTTTCAGGTATATGAGGCATCCAATGGTCAGGAAGGGCTTAATCTTGCAGAAAAATACTCTCCTTCCCTCATAATATGTGTATTATGATGCCGGGTATAGACGGTTATGAAGTATTAAAAAAACTTAAGCACAACAGGGTGACATCGGCAATACCGTTTATTTTCCTCACAGCAAAATCCTGTAAAGAAGATATAAGATACGGTATGAATATCGGTGCAGATGATTATATAACCAAACCTTTTTCTCTGAAGGATTTTACCGAGACAGTAAACAAAGTTATAGAAAAACATGAAAATATAAAAAAACATTATGACTCCATGTCAAAGGAAATGCTCCATCATGTCCTGTCAAGTTCTACTGCGGTAATTTACACATGCAGTTCTTCTGACTATAAAAATTTCACTTAGTACCTCCCTCAAGGGGGGAAATAAAACGTCATTATAACTCCCATACTCTCAGAGTTACAATCACAGGTGAAGCAATAGCCACTTCAATAGCGGGAGAAAAAAATGACCTTGACCCGTCCGGGGCAGGAACTTATACCCTTACTGTTTCCAATGTTCCAGTAGGTCTTAATACTGCAAACATTCAAGTAATCGACCCATCAGGGAATATACTCTGTCAGAGAAAACATGGGTTTTATATGACACCGGGAACTACAGAAGGGCCGGGACTCATACTGTTAGGTGTTGCAATACAGAGTGATGGTTCATATGTACCTCAGAATATTGACATACCTGCAGGGAGCAGCATTTCTTTTCAAAACCATGATTACACAAATGACAGAACAGCCAGTATGAATAGCGGAGCAGTAACAATAGGCCCCATAGGCCATGCCACACATATTACACAGCCCGTTACTGCAGAGGTTTTCCCTGCAGTAAATAACATCTTTAATACTCAGGGACAGTTTGATTATGACGGACAGACAGGAAGGGTTCTTGTTTACGGACTTCCAACTCTCACTTCTGTTTACAGGATTTAAGGATTGCCGGGATTTCAAACAAAATTACAACATCCCGTCAATCTTTTATAATCCTGTAATTCCTGCCAATCTATTTCTAAAACTATTATTTCTTACAGTCAATGAGGTTTTATCTGCTAAAAATTATACTCTTGAACCATACCGTCAATTTTCTATTGTTTTCTCTTACTGTATATGATAATATTTAATTGATGAGTAATAATTATACATCCTGACTATCACTTAAAGAAGGTATTTTTTATGAAAAACCTTTTAGCAATAAAAAACAGTAAAACTCTTGATATTATATCAGAGTTGAAGGTATCCCTTAAATCTATTTTCGGTGATAAACTGAGACAGATTATTCTCTTTGGCTCCTATGCCAGGCAGGAACAGGATGAAGGTTCTGATATGGATATTATGGTTCTCCTGGATATAGAGGAAAAAGAAATACAGAAATATCACGATAAAATACTGGATATTATAGTAGAGCTTACAACTTCTTACGGATGTGTCATATCAATTATTGAAAATAATTACACATATTTTTATGACTGGGTAGATTATATGCCTTTCTTTACCAGTGTACGTAATGAAGGAATTAATATATATGGATGATAAAATTATTGCTCTGGCAGATTACAGACTTCAAAAAGCTAAAGAAGATATGGAAACAGCCAGAGTAAATATAAAACATAGTAAATTTTCTCAATCTATTAACAGATCGTATTATGCTATATTTCATGCAGTAAGAGCATTATTAGCCTTTGAAAAATTTGATTCAAAAAGGCATTCAGTCATTATTGGACATTTTAATCAATATTATGTGGCAACCGGCAAAATAGATAAAATCTATCATAAAATGCTGGCAGATGCATTCGAGATAAGAACAAAGAGTGATTATCAGGACTTTTATATTGTAAGTAAAAATGATGCAGAAAGACAGCTCAATAATGCAGAAAAATTCATCTCTATGATTGAAGTCTATATTCAACATCTGACATAATATGCCAGTGAAGAAGAGATAAGCAAACTGTAAAAGTCTAAAATTTACAGAGTATAAAAATTTGCACTTTTCTCTCACAAAAAATCATTTTTCCAGAGGTCTTATAAAAAATTTTCTGCCTTATACCACAGGGCTTCGTGTGAGTAAAACAGAATATTTTTTCTTGCCGGTATAAAAATTGCCTATGTAAAAAAAGGGGGGTATGTAATAGAGGGAGGGTAATAAAATATTTGTCCGTGAAAACATAAAAAAAATACTCCTGCGGTGAGTGCGTTTAAAAATGAAGTGAAACTACCTGTCGTAAAAAAACACTATCGCGGCAGGATTGCGTTTTTTTCTTGTTTGACAGAAATATGTAATAAGAATATAATAATTAACAGGGCAGATAGATTAAAGAAGGAGATAGTTATGGAAGAAATATTAAACCAGATATTATCAGAAATAAAAAAGATAAATGAAAGACTCGGCAATGTGGAAGAAAGACTCGGCAATGTGGAAGAAAATATGAAAGAAAGATTTAATGAACTGGATAACAGAACCTTGATGTTACAGTCAGAGATAAAAGTAGTCAACAGAAAATTAGACAGACAGTCTGCAAAACTGGATATTATTTCCAGTATACTCAAAGAACATGAATTACGACTTGAAGATCTCGAAGGTCTAAAAGTCTGAAAACCTGTTTACCATACAAAATTTTCATAGACCATCACAAACTTCTTGACCCTTCCTGCAGTTCCGCAAATCTATCCTCCATACGGATTATCGAAATTTCTTCCTCCTTCTGTGTTCCCGTAGCTCCAAAGTCCGGCCAGCCATTTCCCGGTTATTGAGCATATTCACCATAAATTTTTTTTTTCATTTTATGTAAAATCACCTGTCATTTTCAACTGCAATTCTATTCTAAAACAAGGGTCAAATCATTTGATCAACCTTATTATATATGCTATTATTGTAACAGGGGAATAGAAAGGAGTTGATTTTATATGCCAGATGTAGTTGAAAGAGTTGATACCTTGGAGGATTTAGCGAAACAGACACAGTTAATGATACAGAATTTATCCTATGAAGTAAGCAGAACTCAGATAACTGTAAATAATTTAGGCCTTGAAATGAGAGAGTTCAAAAATGAGATGAGAGAGTTTAAAGATGAAATGAGACAGGACAGAAAGGAAATGAAAGAAGAAAGAAAGGAAATGAATAGGAAATGGGGTAATCTTGCCAATAAATGGGGTACTATTGTAGAAGACCTGGTTTATCCTAATATAAAAAATATTGCTGAAAAATACTTTGGTTGTAAGAAAGAAGAATGTGAAGATTTTATATTAAGGAGAATGAAGAAGGGGAAAGGAAGAAAACAGAAGGAGTTTGATGTTATAGCTGTATATCCTGATAAGGTAATAGTGAATGAAATAAAAGCTTCTGCAAAGCAGGATTATGCAGAACAGTTTGTTAATTTGATAAAAGATAAAACTGTAATTTACGATTATTTTCCAGATTTTAAAGGAAAGGAAATTATCCCAGTCTTTGCTTCTTTAGAGATTCCTGAAAATATACTCAAATATTTGACAAAGAATAAAATCTATGGAATGGCTATGAAAGATGATACAATGGATATACTTAATCCGAATCTGTAAAAGTGTAAAACTTACAGAGTGTAAAAATTTACACTTTTCTCTCACAAAAAATCATTTTCCCGTAGGTCTTATAAAAAATTTTCTGCCTTATACCACAGGGATTCGTGTGAGTAAAACAGAATATTTTTTCTTGCTGGTATAAAAATTGGGCATGGTTCAACCTTATAAGTTTTAACGGCTATGCCATAAAAAAGTACATAACTCATCTGTATAAAATAACTTTAAAGACCTAAAGATAACCTAAAATTAATATCCCAGAATTTGCAGCCAGTCTGGATGTTTCTTCCCTGTAAGCAATTCCAACCGTGTTTTTCCAATTCTCTCCAGGAATTTATCACATCTTCTGATAACTTTCGTATTGAAGTAAAACTGTAGTAGGTTAAGAAAGTTACTCCTTCCAATACTTTTCCTCAGAAAGAAGTATGGTCTTATCAAGCTATTAACGTTTTCTACAATACTACTTGCCCTGAAGGTGTTATTTATTATCTCTTTTATTTTTGCCTGTATAGTTTTTAAATCTCTTCCATATTTTGATAATAGTTTACCTTCCAGAACCCAGTATTTACAATTCTCTTTCCCCAGAGTAAGCTGTCTATAAAGAGCCTTTAAATCTTCTACACTCAGGTCATAATTATTCTCCTCCTTGAACTTCATCAGGTTGTCTTCTAAAATCCTTGCAAAACACAATAACTTTTCTTTGTTATTCCTGAGATATTTAATCAGTGATGTGATTTTATCTTTCTTTTCAAATCCTTCTTTTATACTTTCTACCACATAATCATATATCCAGACCCTTTCTTCATAGGATTTTGAATATATATCTATACTTTCATAGAACCACTGGGTTAATATCCATAAATTATCATATCCGTCTATGGCTTCCTTCACTTCACAAAGAGCGGCCTTGTATTTCTTCCCATAAGTTCTTCCTTGATTTTTCAGCAGGGATTTAATGTATTTATCTTCCAGTTCATATAACTGTTTTATTTTTACATAAGCTCGCCTTTCCAGATATTTCAATACTTTTAAGATTTCTCTTATAGTGTGGAATAAATCACTCTGGATTTTTGCTTTCCCATATATCTCCTTTACACCTTTCTCCATCCCAAGAGCTTGATCCATTACTGCTAATTCCAGATTAAGACCTTGTTTCTCCTGCTTCTCTAATAACGCTAAACCCCAGTCATCACAACTTCTTCCGACTCCCTCTTCAAGTAAAAATATGCATGAACTCCTTAAATCCACTCCTACAAGGGCTGGAGTATTATTACTAAAAATTTCATCTAATGCTCCTTCTTTTATATTACTTAAATCCTGACTATTATTAAATATTTTAGCTTTTTCACTCGCATGGTTAATTATATTACTTATTCTACCCAGACTTATTTTATAATTAAACGCTATCTCCAGAAACTCTTTAATTCCTCTACAGGGGCTATGGCATACCAGAGCAAGGCATACAACTATTTTCTCTATAAAATTTTTATCGATTAAATTATTCTTACTCTTTTCTACTGTTTCGATATTACAATTTTTTATCTGCCATCGGACATCTATAAAATTTTCTAAATTTCCTTTTGTACTGTCTATTTTCATTGCTCTCGGCAGGCTTGATAATTTTAGTTCTCTTAAGGTATAATTATTCATCTTATTTTTTTTCCTTAATTTTTAGATTTTCTTCTAAAATTTAAGGATTTTTTCTTTATACCTCTTTTTTACATAAAAAAAAGGATTTTTCTTCTATCAGGTTGAACCATGCCACTTTCTCAATAAAATTTTTATCTTCTGGTTTTTCTTTATCCTTTCTCTTGTTTTCTTTGGTATTGCCTACTTTGGATATTATCTCTAAAGCTAATAAATCAGGCAAATTGGCCTTGCTGATATTTTTTTTTATGTAATTCGGTACTCTTGCTAAAATTGACTCGGTTGAATTATAATTATTCATTGTAAAATCCTTAATTCTCTAGAAATTTTTTTTAATCTTAAGGATTTTTTTCTTTATCCACATTCTTTTACCTGCTCAAAGGATATTTTTTATCTCAGAGCGAACCATGCCCAAGTTTTTTACCGTCAGGTGATATGTTGGGATATTTTATCGACTCTCTGAAAAGAACTTCTCTCGGTATAATTTCAGGCAACCCGGACAGGTTGTTATGTGGTAATTTTGAATGAAAAATATGTTGCATATTTTATTGACTGGTGCCGAAGTCTTCCGTGCAAAGACATAATATTTCTCTGACGTGAGACGCTTCTTTCCCGGATTTTCCTTTAAAAACAAGAAGTTTCTCTAAATTTTCTTCAGAAGAAAACATTTTCAGACAGGGAAATATCTTTTCTTCCGGCAGAGAAAATATGGCAGAAGCTATATCTTCCACAGGGCGGCTCAAATACAGAGTATCAAAAATCTTACGTAAAAGATTTTTCATAAAATCAGATGGTTTATTTCTATCCTCTCTTTTTAACCATTCCAGGGATTTTCCGTATGAAATAAAGGCATGACCGTACATTTCAGCATCAAAATAACATTCTCCCTGTTCATAAAAAACAAGGGAATTGGGATTTTTCTCTCCTTTCAATCTGTATCCGCAGGCTGCAAGATAATTTTCTCCGTATTTTCTGTAGAAATCCGTATGTGATAGATAGTATCCCAGTTCAAGGGCACTCATTTTTTTCTCGTGCCAGCCATATTGTAACAGTAAACGGGAAAAGTCAATTGATTGCTCCACATATTCATCAAAAGAGAAATATTTACCTGTATATTTCAAAAGGACAGATATCAAAAAACCGGCAATTCTGTTTTCCGGTTCTATTTTTAATATATCAATGGCACCTGTATAATCTCCTCTGCAGATTTTTTCTCCTGCTTTCAAGATTATCCTGTCAAAAGATTTCACGTAAAGAGATAAATCAACAGAAGGTGACATAAGTTTAAAATATTTTTCATAAAATTCTTTCAATATTTCCCATGAAATTTCATAATGATATTCAGGGGGTTTATAATCGGGGAAAAGAATCTGTAAAAATACGGACACAGGTTCAGGAAGATTATGGATGATAATTGCTATTTTTTCCCTGTCTGTAAGAGATTTGATGAGTTTTTCCTTTTCATAAGTAAGATGTAATCTGTCCGGAGCAAGCCAGGCAGGTGAAGACAGAAGTCCGTCAGGGAAGTGACATTTTCCGAGTATAACAAGACTCTTGAAAATATTAAATAAATTTACTCTTCCGTCTTCTGTAACGGATTTTTTTATTAACGGCTGACATGTAACTTCTCTGAAAAAAGCTACTGTATCATCCGGCAGAAGTGATATAACATGGTCATAAAGTTCGGCAGGAACTTCTTTAAAAGCTTCTGCAATTTCATTAATATCTGCAAAATCAAGAGCAGTAAGCCAGGCTTTCTTATTGAAAAACCTGAGATCGGAAAAAGCTGTATCAAGACAGTTGTGTCTCTTTGAAAGAAAAGAAGAAAAATCAAAATCTTTAATTATTCCTGCAAGAACAGAATAATCTACCTGAGAGAGAGCTCCTTTTAAGACAGGTTCTTTTAATTTATTCTGCCATATAAAATAAAGTTTTGCCAGAGCCATGTTTTTTTCATCTATACATATGAGTTTTTCCAGAGCTTTTTCTGCTATTAAAGCCGTATCTCTGTTCTTCTGCCAGAGATCCCCCGTAACTTCAAGAACAGGTTCTATATTTAAAAGACTGCCTCCCCTTTTCAAAATATATTGAAATATTTTCCACATACTGTCTGCAGGTATTCTGAATGAGTCAAGTTTCTCAACACGGGCGGGACAATTTACCCTGGCACGGCCGAGTATATCATCTGCCTGATTTATATCAAGAAAGAAATGGGATTTTTTATATATTATTTCTTTAATATCATTTATAAATTTCCCGGCAGATACAAAGGGTTCGTTCTTTTTTACGGTAAAGCCTTTGAGAGAAATCGAATAATCCTTTGAAGATATATGTTCCGAAAAAACTATGTCAGATAAAACCAGACCTCTTTTCGCCATAAATTCTGTTTTTAAATCATAAAGATATTTTTTTAATTCATTGCTTTTTATGTTATCTAATGCCATATGTACTTCCAGAGGAGGAGGTAAGAGATATTTGACATATGGTCTGCCGGACATTTCAGGTAAAAAACCTGTGAATTTTTTATCATAATATTTAAAACAACATTCTTTCAAATCATATTCGGAAACATTCAATTCTCTGAGAGGAAAAATATTGAGTAAAAAAGGATTTTCTCCGAGTCCTTCCATGATTTTTTCATAAAATCTGTTGTAATCATTTTTATGTTTCCCAATTATTCCTTCAATTATGAAGGTCCAGGAAGAAGAATACATATTCTTTAACAGTGAAATTTCTTTTTCGGCTTTATCTATATCATCTTTTAAAATCATGGAGAATATATTGAGAAACATATCACATTTTTTCCAGATAAGACTGTCTTTACTTTCAGTGATCTCCCTTATACCCTCTGTTGAAAGCACTTTTATCCATGGAAGTCTTTCTGTCATATGCCTGAAAAGAGGAGCGCAGTCAAAAGGCAATAAAACAAACAAATATTCATCTGCAGAAAAAGTATCCTTTATTTCCCATATTATTCTGCGAAATTTTCGCTGAACTTCATCGTCTGTTGATATATCAGGTTGAACATAAGTTATATCTTTGAGGAGATAATGTTCTTCCACGAGTTCTATTCCGGGGTCAACATATTCTCTGCTTAACATATGCACCGACGGGATTTTACCTGCTATGAGTTTCCTTATATGAGGCCTTATATCTCTTCCTGTAACAAGTACGGCTTCATGTTTATTTATTCCCATAAGAACAGAGAAATTTTCTATATAAGAAAGTAAAAATTTCTTCGTTTCTTCCGGCATCTTTTCCTCAAAAAGATTATCCCAGAGAGACAGTTTTTTCAACTCTTCTTCAATGTCAGAAGGCAAGGTAAAACAATGAAGTTTTTTTCCTTCCGTATATTTATAACAGGAAAGAGGAGTAAAATGGTTTATTATATATTCCGTAATTACGTCACTGTCATCCGTTCTTGGCCATAACTGCAGTATTTCCGACAGAATCGATACAAGATCCCTTATATTAACCCCTTCGCACATGACGTTTCTTAAAACAGAAACTATAGTTTTCCCGGGAATATTTAACTCTTTAAGTCTTTTTATCAACAGAGGATGGGATTTATTGATTTCCTGAAGACATGACGAGAGATAATCTTCATTTATAAACACATAAAGATTTTTATCAATCACATCAATGATATGAGCAAGCAAAAGCTCTTCTGCCTTTAAAACCATACCGCCCTGTTCAAGTATTTTATTTCCTTCTTCATCTTTAATCCATACAGAAGCAGTCCCATAAACTGGCTCAAAAAAATGTTCTCCTTCCAGAAGTCTTATATATTCATCTGAACCGGCTGCCAGAAGCTTGTTTCCCATGAGCCTTCCTCTGTTATGTCCCGGCTCTATAATATACTGCCGGGGGTGGAGTTGAGGTAAAACAGATACAGACAGTTCAGGAATTATGACGCCTTTTTCTTCAAAAACACTTCTTCTCAAACCTTCTACGGCTTTGTTTATAAAAGGAACAAGCCATGTGAGTCCCACCCCTGTTTGTAAAGCAAAATGTTCCCGAAACGGAATATCTTCTGAAAAAACATCTCTTTTAATCTCTTTGATATAATAATTATAAAAGAAATATTCAATTATATCTTTTTCCCTGCAACAGAGATTATCTTTATAATATCTCTTGAGTTCGGAAGAGGTAAAATAGAGATTCATAATCGACAGAACCGGTATTGAAACCTCTTCAGGAAGGGACTTAAAGAGTATCAACAGTTCATCGTTTTTTAAACATGTCACTTCTTTTCCGGATGTTCCCGGAAAATATTTTTCCATATAAGATTTTAAATCAAAGTTTAACTCTCTTATCCAGTAAGATACTTCATACAGTAGATTTTCTATATTTTTTTCATGTAACAGCATACCGGGAAAAGCCTTTCAATTTTCTTTTTTGTATTATAATTTAAAAGGAGATTTTTGGGAAGATCTTTAATATTTATATGAGAATCATAACGCGTGACGGGAGGAAAACTTTTATTATATGCTTATGGTCAGGTCAGTAATTACTGAGGTGAGCATAAATATATGCTCTCGTGACGCGTAACGCGTAACGCGTGACGGGAGGAAGACCTTTATTAAAGGCTTATGCTCAGGTCAGTAGAGTGAAAAGTGATGGGGGTCGGGTGATGGAGGAAAGGAGAACTTTATGTCAAATTTAGTAGAGATAGTTATATTCGATGTCAAGCGTGGAAAAGAAAAAGATTTTGAAGAAGCGGGGAAAATATTTGCCGAATTTATAAACAAACAGGAAGGATATGTAAAGAGATGGTATTTCAGGGAGAAATTCCAGTCAGGACGATATATCCACTGTACTGAATACAGCAGCAGAGAAAGCGGCGAAAATATCATAGAAAAATATAAACAGGAAGTAGGGCTTGAAAAATTCAATAGTTTTTTTGCCATGCTCAGAAGGATGCCTGTCATAGAATGGCATGAAATCTGGCTTGAAGACTAAAGATTTGTATACATAACAGGCTATGTTTCCTCCCGTAACTGGCTACGATAATCATAGTACAGAAAAAGCGGTGAGTAAAATATTATGAAAGTAATAAAAGTTACATCTTCTATTTCAGATAAAATAGCAGCGGTGGAAGCTGCTGTTTATCCGGAACCATACAGACTCGGAGAAAAAGGTATCAGGGAAAATCTCTGCGAAATGGAAAAAAACAACTGTAATTTCAGCTGGGCAACAGTAGATAAAAACGGAAATATAAATGCCTATATACTGGCATATCTTGATAATTCTCACAGGGAACAGGATGAACCGGTTGCTTACGTAGATGATATAGTCATAACAGAGAGTGCCAGAAAAACGTCTGTCTATTTTTTACTGAAAGCCATGATAGACGAATATACGGGCATGGGATTACCGAAACTCCCTATTGAAGGGGTAAGCAGAGAGAATGCCCATAAAATGTGGTCAAGACATGGCCATTCCAGGACTATTGCAAAACTCGGCTATCATATGACAGATACGTTTGCCTATTTCGATGAAGATATGGGCTGTGACCTTTACTGGGTAAGGTTTGAAGATATAAACATGGGAAAAAATCCATAGTAATGTAGTTACAAAGAAGGACAGACAGATTCCTCGCGTCACGCGTCACGCGTCACGCGTCACGATTCCCATATAAACAGGCACAGGAAAGGACAGACAGATTCCTCGCGTCACGCGTCACGCGTCACGCGTCACGATTCTTATAACATATAATGAAAGTCGCCAGAGAAATAGTAGTTTTAAAACATGGCAGAGAAAAAATAATCTTTAATGCGGAACTGGTCAATCCCATATATTTTCCCTGCGGCGGAGACAAAATTTTAAAGCTTCTGAATGAACTTAAATCATCAGAACCTTTCACTTCTCCGCCACAGTTCTGCAGCAGTGAATTATTTGATTTTCTGGCTTTTCATTCCCTTATCCTTCCCGATGATGCCGGTAAAACAGAACATAACTGTAATGAATGCGGCCAGTCCCATTCGGGACAGAAGAGCCTCTATTTATTATTGAGCCATTCATGCAATCAGTCCTGTATATACTGCTTCAACGGTATCAATAGCTATAACAGAGACAGTCATATTATGATGACTGAAGAAACAGCATTCAGAGCCATAAAAAAAACATTTGAAACTGTCTCGGACAGACTGGAAATAGTGTTTTTCGGCGGAGAACCACTTCTCAACTGGGATCTGGCAAAAAAAATCATAAATTACTGTGAAAACAACATTCTTCCGGGAAATAAGGATAAATCCATAGCCTACCATCTCACAAGCAATCTCACCATTTTCCCCGATGATCTTATAGAGACGGCAAAAAGATGTAAAATGACCTTTCTTGTTGACATTGACGGCGCCGAAGAAATTCATAATAAAACCAGACCTTTTATAGATGGAAGCGGCAGTTTTAAAAGAACTTCAGAGAATATTCGTAAACTTGTAGAATCAGGCATAAAAGTTTCACTGAGGGCAACAATAACATCTCACAACGACAGTTTCATGACGGATATAGCACAGGTTCACAGAGAACTCGGAGGAGAAAGCTGTGCATTTGTCCCCCTCAACCCTGTAGATTCCGATAATAATATATTGCCCATTTCACTCTGTCCGTCACCGAAAAAATTTGCCGCAGGACTTAAAGAGGTATTTCATTCAAAAATCTGGCCTGTAAAAGATCTCTATCCCTTCAATGAATATATGGGAAGACTGCAGCCTCTCTACAGAAATCAATGGGGATGCGGTGCCCCCTTCGGGAATACCCCGGTAATTACGGCTTCAGGTGAGGTTTTTTCCTGCATCTATCTTGTAGGGAATAAAAAATACCGGTTAGGTCATATCTCTTCAGGCGATTATCCACGGCATGATGTAATATCTCATATGCTTGACATAGTAAATGTAAATAATCGCAGTGACTGCAGAACATGCGGCTACAGATTTCTCTGCGGAGGAGGATGTCCCGTAGGAATTTTCTCTATAGAGGGAAACAGGAATGCCAGGGCAGGTATAAAGAAATATGTAAAAAAAATGTCCTGTACCGTGAGTAAAACAGTACTGACAGAACTGCTATGGGATTTATGCAGTCGAAAAAATTTTAAAAAACAGGATTTATAAATTTTTCTCCTCATGATGCCGATAATAATATATAAAGACATATAATTTATAAGAGGTGAAGTAAGGTGTCCTTTAAATCAGCCCATGCTTTCCTGGAAAGGTTTGAAAGAGACAGAGAGTTTAAAGAAAAATTAGAAAGGGCTAAAGATAAAGATGAACTGTTGAAATTGATTAAAGAAGCAGGTTTCAGTTTTACTTCCGAAGATGTAAAAGAAGCAACAAAAGAGCTGTCGGAAGAAGAGCTGCAGAATATAGAAGGAGGAAGGTTGATAAACTTCCTTTTCAATACGGTAATACATCCGACAGGATATAACATTTCCTGCTGAAAAATCGTTCATGTCCGGTTTTTTCACAGGTCACAGACATGAACTGTGACCTGTGAAGTTTTTTCGGCATATAGTATCTGTATTGACTTATTTTCCACTTTACGTTATGATTTTACCATCAAAAAATCAAGGAGGCACTGATATGTTTTTTAAAAAATTTCTATTCATCACATTAATATTATTTATATTAACAGTCAATCTACCTGCCAGAGCAGAAACTGCAGAGGGATGGTATCTCAGAGGACTCATATTATATTCCCAGGGAATGGATAAATACGAACATGCCATAAAATGTTTTGACAGAGCTATTGAAGGCAAACCGGACTATATTGAAGCACTGGCAGCAAAAAGCCTTATACTGGCACAGCTTGACAGGACGGAAGAATCTATGAAATGTATAGACAGAATTTTAGAAATCCATCCGAATACAGCAAGTGCATGGTATTGTAAAGGTCTGGCCGCTTATGATCAGGGCAAAAAAGATGAAGCAATCAAATTTTTCGATAAAGCACTGGAACTGGATCCTGAATATACAGGTGCCTGGATATATAAGGGATGGCTTCTGACAGTAGACGGAAATTATGATGAAGGTATTAAATGTTATGATACGGCTATAAAACTCGAACCTGAAGTGGAATATGCCTGGTTTTTAAAGGGACTGATTCTTTCAGAGCAGGGAAAATACGAAGAAGCACTTAAATGTATGGATAAAGCCATAGAGCTCAAACCGGATTCCATTGGTTTCTGCCACAATAAAGGACTCATCCTGGCAGGACAGGGAAAACATGAAGAAGCTATTAAATGGTATGATAAAGATATAGCACTTAATGCAGAAATACCCGAATTATTCTGCGATAAAGGAATTGCTTTATATGAACTGAAAAAATATGATGAATCCATTAAATGGTTTGATAAAGCTTTAACACTTAACCAGGTATTTACAAAAGCATGGTTATATAAAGGAAAAGCTTTATATGAAGCGGAAAAGTATAAAGAAGCCATTGAATGTTATGATAAAATTCTGGAATCTTCTCCTGATGATGTAGATGCGAAAAATGCCAGAGAAAAAGCCATGAAAGCTCTTGATAAATAATCCCGGCTTATAACAGGGAGGTGTACTATGTTCAAACAAATTCTTATATGTTTTCTGGGGCTATTAATATTAACGGCAGAAGCAAAAAGTTCATCTTTTATAGAAAAAGAAAAAAATGTTTCCACCTTCTTGCCCGTTTTAGTTGCTATTACTACTATTCCTGTAGATCCGAATGCTTTATATGTCGAACCCAACAGTGCATACGGATCTATTTCAGGGCAGGTTATAATAAAGGAAAAATTTGACGGAGGTTCTGTGTCACTGTCAGAAAATTATCTGAATGAAGCCCGCATACCGAAAACAAGGGTTGTATCAACAGTACAGCTTACTTCCAGCGGACTCTTCACTTTTTCAAATCTTCCGCCGGGAGATTACCTGGTAGAACCCGGCTATGCAAATGCCGAGAACGGCCCTATAACCTACAATCCTGCCAATGGCTATTATTATTTCGTTATAGTAAATAAATACACCTGGAGCAGGAAAGTAATTCTGGCTAAAGGTCAACATGCAAAATTGACTTTCCCGGCAGAACAGGCAAAATATGATACATACAACCAGTATGTTTATTCATCAAACTATTATTCTACCAATCCCTATTCTCCATATGATGCGACACCGCAGCCGCCGACTTACAACTATTCTCCCTATTCACCATACACTGCTCAGACTCCAAATTACGCTCCCTATACAGCACCTGTACCGAATTACACACCTTACACCGCACCTGTACAGAATTACACTCCCTACACTGCAGCAAATCCTCCCTATTCACCTTATAATGCACCTGCAACAAATTACACTCCCTTTGATAATACCGCTACACCTTATTCTCCTTTTAACTATCTGGATAATAAGTGAGTGGTGAATAGTGAGTAGTGAATAGTGAGTAGTGAGTGGAATAATTGCTTCACTACTCACTACTCACCACTCACTATTTGTGTCCTCTCAAAAATCTGCTTAACAGTCCTGGATTTGCCACAGATCGCCACATTTTAAGATGGACAGTTTCAAAATCACCATCATTGAATACAAGTTCTTCAATAAGTTCATAACAGGTTTTTCTCGGGAAAAATTCGCCTGTACAGGAGGCATCAATTATCTCAGTTGCCAGCTTTGCCCTTTCATCATCAATGTCCTTTACTTTTTTATCATTATCTTTTTCTCTGCCGTTTATATAAATTATATCAGGCCATCCTCCGACACCTATGGCAATCCTTCTGCAATGAACAAAAGCTTCAAGCATCATAACCATTGCTTCAACAGGGTCCAGGTTGTCTCTTCTTTTACGCAATGATTTTCTGTCAACATAATCATTATATCTTATCTCAGAAACATCCCTTCCTGACCCGTCCATTCTGAATATAAACGGAACCGGTTCTATACGGCCTTTAGACAGGCTCAGATGGAATATGTTAAAACCTTCTTTACTGTCATAACCTGCCACAATGGCACCGTTTCCTAAAATCTTGTTAAGTTCCGAAGATTTTTTCGACCATGTTATCATCTCTTCAGCACCTTTAATGATTTCTTTATCTTTTATCTCTATTTTTTTCTCGCCTGACATGTAATATCCTCTGATGAAGTCTTTTGTAACAAAACCATATTTCGCGAGAAGCAGTTCATCTACATGACGGTGTTTCACCTCTATCATATACTCAAAGATAATGTTACTTATTTCCTCAACAGTAAGGAAAAAATCGGGTTTTTTACCGGATTTTTCTGTTTTCTCACTGTACATACTCCGGAGCTTTATTCTGCAGCCTCTGAGTATTTCGGCACCTATAGAGCAGGTTCCCGTAGTTCCGAGTCTTGCCACAGTTCCCTGTTCCGTCTGTATTACAGGCGGGATAAGGGATTTTATTTTTTCTATACTGTTCAGTTTCTGTCTCAAATGCCATGTTCTTTCTTCGTCACAGATCATCAGTCCCGAACAAGAATCAAGTTTTAAGGCATTTATGGTTGTCATACTATTTTCCACCTCCTGTCAGGGACATATAAGGTTCTTTCACATCAGGTATGGCGTCAGCCTTGTAGCCTCTCAGGATAAAATCCAGTCTGTACGGAGATTTTGCCTTTCGAAACATTTCTTCTTCTATAATATCAGGGTTTATATCTTCAAATACAAGGGAATTTATCATTTCATAAACGTCATGTGTCTGAAGTTCTCCGTATTTTTCTCCGGCTATAATTTCCGTGGCTATTTTCATAGCTTCATCCGAAGGTTCTTTCAATCGTTCTTCCTGGCTGTTACCTCTGCCGTCCAGATAAAAGAGATTGAAATATCCTCCCACCTCCTGGTTATGAACAGACGCTTCATACATGGCTCTTATCAATTCAGTTATAACTTCTATTCTATCAAAGCCTTTTCTCCTTACATGGAGAGGCTTTCTATTTATAAAATCTGCTATTGAAAGCTGTGCCGCATCTTTTTCATCTTCCCCTGTACCTCTTATTTCAAAGGGGCCTGCCGTAAGATATAAAGTAGGATTATTATGTTCATAGCCATAAAGCACTATGCCGTTATCTTTATCGGTGGCCATTAAAAGAGCTTTGTGTTCCAGATAATCATCTTCAAGACATCCTTTTTCCGTAACAGTTGCATGTTCCATGGCTTTTTTCTTTAATTCTTCCTGTTTTATCTCAATATTTGTTCCCTTATAATTAAAATGTCCCTGAAGCAAATCATCTTTATCAAAACCGTAAAGAGAGAGTAATTTTAAATTTATTCTCTTTTTAAATTGTTCCTGTATGGATTCAAGGAGCATATATGCCATATCATCGGCAGATGAAAGAGGTCTGCCTTTACCTGTTTTATATTCCGAATATTTATGCTCTATCTTCTTTATGACAGAATCTTTAACATCACAGGTAAAGGAAGGCATACCAAGGCCTCCGTATAATGCTTCAACATGAACGTTATCTGATATTTCCCGCGAAACCAGCGGAGATATAAAATTTCCGTAAAAAATTCTTCTTCTTCTTAATATCCAGTCTTCTTCATCACATATCATAGCACCTGACCGGGAGTCTATTTTAAAACCTATTACCAATGCCATAACGGTCCTCCTTATTTTACAGGCTGATTATAGTTAGTTTCATAACTATTCATAAATAATGACCTCGTAATGCGTAATGTGTAATGCGTGATGCGCAGGGATTAAACCCGTCACGCGTTACGCGTTACGCGTTACGACAACTTAAATTCTAAAAAGTTATGAAATACACTATAATCACCGGATAGTAGATCCGATCAGCAATAAATTCCACATATGTCAGGCCATCCCTGTATATTTTACAGTGAAGAAAATAATTTTTTAGATTAGTAATATAAAAAAATCAGCAGACAGTGAAGAGTGAGTAAAAATTTTACATAAAAGGTTCTTTACTTTTCTAAAAAAGCCGGTATATAATTATAAAGAGGAAAGGTACGTTTATTTTTTATATATAATAAACTTATTTCTGTTTCAATAACATCAGGAGGTGATATTTATGGCAGGCGGCGGTGGCGGCGGTGCCGGAGGAGTCGGAGGAGTTGGAGGTGCCGGAAGTGCGGGAGGAGTCGGTACTGCAGGAGGTTCAGGCTTTGCTCAGTCTGTAGCAGGAGAAATATCAAAAGATGGCGGCGGCGGAGCAGGTGGAGTTGCAGGAAGATAGAAATTTCTGATTTTTTCGGAAATAATAGATTTATTTCATAATGCGTAATGTATGAAGATTTATATAGAAAAACATTACGCATTATATTTATATGAGAATCGTAACGCGTGACGGGAGCAACAAATTCTCATACTTCGTTGTAACCGAATCGGTCATGGCCGTTAGTGCCGGAACAGGTAAGGACTGAAAGAAAAACAACTCCGGCAAATTGTTAAAATAATTAGCATCCTGGCGTAATGCGTTAAGGTTGGAAATTTTTTCAAGTTAAATTCTGTAATGCCGGGATCTCCGGTATTACAGAAAAAATTGCCGCAATTTTTCGCTATTTTTATCTATAATAGCAAGAGGTCTCGTATAGTAGATTTTGTAAACTCATTTTATTCTGTTAATGGCCAGATAAAACCAGGCCAGGAAAAGCTATATAATTCCAGGTCATCATACCAGACCTGCCCTACAGCACCTGAAGATGGCAAACCACACATAAAACATATAAAACCTTGATAAATATTGGGAGAACTAATTATTACTCTGTTTGATGAGCATATATACTCATCATTAATCCAGTAATCAATAACTGTATTGTCGCTGTAATTATATTTAAAGCGAAATTTTATTGAAACCCATTCAAGTGGTGTGTAATTTCCTATTACATCACCATTTAAATCTAATATTTCTCTATCTCTATATTGTATCAGGTGCTGCATACTGTTTCCCTGTAATAAATAAATACTACCTAACCCATCTTCATGAATTTTAACTTTAGCTCTCAATTCGATGCTCTTCCTCTAATACTTTGATTATGTACCCACCCCCTTTCTAAAAATTAAAAGTTCTTTAGAGTAAGTACAAAAAGTAATGTCTGAAAAAGATTAAGTAGCTATTTACCTGTTGTGAGTATGTAGAGAAACTTTAGGACAAAACTTTTTAGAACTACTCTAAAGCAATTTCAAATCCGGATTTATTGAGGTGAGCATAAATAATAAATATCTGCTCTCGTTACGCGTGACGGGAGGAAGACTGTTATTACATGCTTATGCTCAGGTCAGTAATTCAATTATAATAATCAGGCAAGCAATGTCTTCCATAAGCATATTCTCAGTGGGACGCTTGCTCCAGGAGGCCAACTTTTCATAGATACATAAAAACTCTCTATAAAAATCTACAATTCTATTCTGTAAAAGTAAAATCCTTATAATTTCAAAAAAGTTTAGTAAAAAAAAACGTTTATCTGATATAAAGTTCTTAATCTTCTTTTCATATTTTTATTTCTCTATCACTACTTTTTCATTAGGAATAGAATTTTATTAATTATCTCTTTCCTCGCGTGACGCGTTACGCGTTACGCGTCACGATTTAATATATTTGAGACAGTTATTTAATTATCGTTCCTTAGTGGTAATTATAGCACCCTGAATTTCTTGAGCTTTGTTTCTGGAGTGTTTTGTGTATTTTCTCCATGCTCAATCCCCGAAATACTCAAAATTACTGTCCTATTCGGTTCTTTTTATAATATGCCATCCATCCCTGAGCTGTACCGGTTCGCTTATCTCTCCTTTTTCAAGGGAGAAAGCAGCTTTTTCAAAGGGTTTTGCCATATCACCCCTTTTTATCTTACCAAGGTCTCCCCCTCTGTCTTTACTTGCGGTACATTCAGATTTTTTTCTGGCAATATGTGTAAAATCCCCGCCTTTTTTCAATTCTTCCTGTATCTTGTTTGCTTCTTCCTGTGTGTTTACAAGTATATGACTCACTCTGATTTCCACAGGGAGTATTTTAATCACAAGTGACGGGTCAATTCTCTGTATAACATGCCAGCCAAATTCTGTTTTAACAGGTTTACTTAATTCATTTATTTTCAGAGAGAAAGCAGCGTTTTCAAGAGGCTTTGCAAGCTGTCCTGCTGAAATCATGCCCAGATCTCCTCCGCAGGTTTTTGAAGGACACTGAGATTTTTCCAGAGCAATTTCGGAAAAATCCTCTCCTTTCTGCAATCTTTCAATTATTTCCTCCGCCTCTTTCTCTTCTTCTACGAGTATATGACGGACTCTAATTTTTTCAACTTCAGGAACTTTTATTTTCAAATCAGGATCAATTCTCTGTATAACATGAAAACCATATTCAGATTTTACAGGCTCACTTATTTCATTTATTTCAAGCTTAAAAGCCGCTTCTTTAATAGAACCGGAAAGATTACCCCTGTAGCTTATTATACCAAGGTCTCCTCCTTTTATTCTGGAAGGGCAGGAAGATTTATCCAGGGCAAGTTCGGTAAAATCTTTACCTTCTTTTAATTCTTTGATTATTTCTTCTGCTTCCTCTTTTTTTTCTACCAGTATATGTCTTATCCTGACAGAAGATGGTAAAGGAGTAATTGTAGGTTCGGGAGAAGGTGAAGCAGTGGGTGTAAATGCAGGAGAAGGAGTGGGTACAGGAGTTGGCAGAGGAAGTCTTTCTATTATTTCCCAGCCGAGCTCTGTTTCCACCGGCTCACTGACTTCATTGATTTTAAGCTTAAAAGCCGCTTCTTCAAATTTCTTTTCCTGTGTTCCTATGGTGAATGGCTCTAACTTACCTCCGTTTACTCTGGAAGGGCATTTTGAATATTTACCGGCAAGCTTCTCAAAAGATGTTTTCTCCTCTTTTAATTCTTTCAATATCTCTTCAGCTTTTTCTTTACTGTCTACCTGTATATGCCTTACAAATATCCTGTTATCCCGGCTACAGGAAGAAAATAAACATATGAGCAATAATAGACTGACAGTGAAAATGCTGTTTTTTTTCAACTTTCTCTCCTCTTTTTTTATGGTCGTGACGCGTAACGCGTGACGCGTGACGGGTTTATATTCCTGCACATCACGCATTACGAGGTTATTATTTAGGATAGTTATAAAACCAGCTATAATTACTGTGGTGAGCATAAATAATACATATTTGCTCTCGTGACGCGTAACGCGTTACGCGTTACGCGTTACGGGAGGAAGACTTTTATTACATGCCTATGCTCAGGTCAGTAATCTTTTATATATCTATTATAATATATTTTTATGTAAAAGATTTAAAAAGAAAAAAAGAAATATTACTCCCAAAAACAAAAAAATCCAGTCTGAAAAAGACTGGCTTTTTTCAGAGGAATCATTCGGTTCTTTTTATAATATGCCATCCGTCCGTAAGATGCACCGGTTCGCTTATTCCTCCTACATCCAGAGAAAAAGCAGCTTTCTCGAAAGGGGCTGCCATATCGCCCCGTTTAATTTTGCCGAGATTTCCTCCTTTACTTTTTGTAGAGCATTGTGATTTTTCCTTTGCAATCGTAATGAAATCGCCGCTTTTTTTCAATTCTTCCTTTATTTTATTTGCTTCTTCCTGTGTATTTACAAGTATATGACTTACTTTAATCTCTAACGGAGGCATTTTAATTACAAGAGCCGGTGAAATTCTCTGCATAATATGCCAGCCATATTCAGATTTAACAGGTTCACAGAATTCATTTATTTTAAGTTTAAATGCCACACTTTCAAGAGATCTGGTAAGAGTTCCCGTTGAAACCATTCCCAGGTCTCCTCCATTCTGCCTGGAGGGGCATAAAGATTTTTCCAGAGCTGCTTCGGAAAAATCTTTTCCTTCTTTTAATTCCTTCAGTATTTCTTTTGCCTCTTCTTCTTCTTCTACGACTATATGGCGGATTCTGATTTTTTCGCGTTCATGAACTTCTATTTTCAGAGCAGGTTCAATTCTCTGTATCACATGAAATCCATATTCAGATTTTATGGGCTCACTTATTTCGTTCATCTTGAGTTTAAAAGCTACTTCTTTAACAGGGCCTGAAAGATTACCATTATAATTGAGTGTACCAAGATCTCCTCCATTTTTTCTGGAGGGACACGCAGATTTATCAATAGCAAGTTCTGTAAAATCTTTTCCTTCTTTTAATTCCTTTATTACTTCATCTGCTTCTTCTTTCTTTTCCACAAGTATATGTCTTATCCTGACAGGAGAAGGTGTAGGAGGTACAGGTGTAGGTGTAGGAGGAGGAGGGGGAAGTCTCTCTATTATTTCCCAGCCAAGTTCTGTTTCTACCGGTCCGCTTATTTCATTAATCTTAAGTTTAAAAGCTACTTCTTCGAAGTTTTTATCCTTTGTTCCTTTTCCGAAAGGCTCCAGTTTGCCTCCATTTACTTTTGAAGGACATTTGGAGTATTTACCTGCAAGCTTCTCAAAAGGTTCTTTTCCTTCTTTTAATTCTTTCAGTATTTCTTCAGCTTTTTCTTTACTGTCTATCTGTATATGCCTCACACAGATTAAGTCATTACTTTCCGAAGCCCCTGCTTCATCTTTCTTACAGCCTGTGATAAAAGGCAGTACCATACATAAAATAATAAGAATACAGAATTTCATCCTACCACCTCTTAATTTTTTGATAATAAATACAGCACGACTCTCATGAAACAGGTTATACTGTGTCAATAATAACTCATATTCAGGGAATTTACTATCCTCTCAAATGACTATTTACAGGTGGTTTAAAGGAGTATTTGTGGAGATATGAAGAGTGAATCGCAGAGAATGACAGGTTCGTAACGCGTGACGCGTATTTTCACCGGGTACCGGGCGACCACAGAGGGTCGCCCCATGCCGACTCACGACTCACGATTCACTTTTCACTACTCACTACTCACTACTCACTACTCACTACTCACAGACATAATCAGAGATTTTATCTGCAGGTACAGAAACATCGGGCAAAACAAAGCCGCATGGCTCCTTAAGAGGTTCTTCTCCGAAGGTTTCATTATATTCTTCTTCCATAATTCTTATAAATTCTTCATAGACTCCGTAATCTTTCAGCATTTGCGAGGTTTCTTTTTCAAGGCCTCCCATGAGTGCAAGAAGAACGGGGAAAGTGCCGTCAACAGTCTTACTATAAGACACCAGTGTTCCGTCATTCGTTCCGGACTCTCCACCGCCCAGAGGGCCCTGCATTTTTCGGCCATTTAACATATTCAACAACCAGGCAAGACCGTAATTGCCTTCATGTTTATCGGAGAATTCCAGGATCATGGGGAAAGCGCCGTAAGGAGCAAAAACATTGTTATATTCTACCGGCTGAGAACCCACACCTTCAATACCGCAGGCAGAAAGATAGCCGTCTTCGCCGGGTTTTCCGATGGAAGCAGTAAATCCCGGATAACCTCTTTCCCTGGCATTCTGTGAACGGATGATTTCCCTTATTCTGAAGAGATCCCTGTAATGGGTCATATCTCTGTATGGCATGAAAAGATAGGCCCAGCTTTCATGGGCGGAGCCCCAGTAACCCTGCCATGTCGTTCCGTATTTATGCTCTACCCTTACCATTTTAATATCTTTCCAGATCGCTTCTTTTTCTTTTTCAGTCAGATTACCGAAGAGAGTAACGTACATAACAATCATGACACCTTCATGAACGCCATGTTCTCCTGTAATATATTTGAGTCTGTCAGTTGCCGTTTCATAGCCTGAATTAACATCTTTCATATTCAGAATATGAACATCTGCCCTGACCTTCATGGCTTCTTTATCATAAAAGATTTTAACTGCATGTTCCTTCAACATGGCAAGATAATCTTTATATCTATCTGCAAGTTCCGTATAACCTTCTTGTCTTAAAGATTTTTCAGTCACAAGCAGAGCCCATATCCATTCGCCGTTATCAAGAGCAGGAACATATCCGGCCCAATTATCTGTAGGAGTGACTTTATCCTGTATATAGTACCATGGCATAAATCCTCCGTACCCCGGATAATCTCTGTAATAAGCCATATAACTGTCCATTTTGCCTGTGAGAATTTCAAGAGCTTTTTCCTTTGCTTTTCCTTTATCACCGCCGGAGAAAAGAATTACAGCATAAGGATCACCTGAAAGTGCCTTTACACAGAGAGCCACGTCAAGACATTCTTTTGACGGTGCACTCCAGTAACGGCATTTTACAGGTTTCCCTGTTTTTTCATCCACCATATATCCGTCATATATAAGTTTTTTTTCTTTATCTCTGGCAACAGAAAAAAACTCTCCTTCCCATGTAAGATATTCTCTTATAAAATTCTCATATTTTTCTCCGCCTTCCATAATATCGTCTATGGTATAGTTCTGTGCAAATTTAAAAGGCGGAACTTCTTCTGCCATAGCAGAAGTAACAAAAAACAGTAACATAAGTAGTGACAGCAGTCTGAAAAACATAAATCAAATCCTTTCTTAGTAAGTCGTGAGCAGGCTTACCCTGCGCGTCACGCGTTACGCGTTACGCGTTACGTAAATTACGCATTACGCATCTATTGACCCGGGCATAAGCATGTAATAAAGGTCTTCCTCCCGTCACGCGTCACGCGTTACGCGTCACGTAAATTACGCATCACCCTTCACTCTTCACCCTTCACGCCTCCAATTATATCTAATCCCAAAAGCTTTTTCCACAATTAAGTTAACATTTTTTTAACATTATTCCATTGCTTTTTGTCCTGCTAAAGGTTACACTTATAGATGGGATAAAGTAATCAGGTAAAACTATTGAAAGGTTGTGGGGATATGGAGATAGGAAGAGCTCATCACAGTAAACACCAGGCTGAAATTTCAAGAAAAAAACATCATGGTCATAAAAAAGAGGAATATTCTATGGAACCGAAGGATAATACAAGTTTCGGTCAATCGGTTCAGAATGATCCTGCAAAAGAACTGTCTGAAATGAAAAAGAAGATAGATGCTTCAAAAAGCACAGTAGGTACAGGCGGAATTTCACAGGGTACCGCAGAAAAAGGCGGCACCACTGTTGAAATAGGCAGCTATAATATGGAATGGCTCGGAGATAATAAAGAAAAACCCAGAAATGATAAAGATTATGCAATGCTTGCTCAGGTCATAAAGGATTCCGGTGTGGAAGTAATGGGTATTCAGGAAATAGCAGACGAGAAAGCTCTACAAAAAGTTGTAAGTAACCTGCCGGGCTTTGATTATATCCTGGGCACTACCGGAGTAAGAGGAAATGGAAAGAAACAGTATATAGGTATCATATATAATGCTGAAAGAGTCCAGTGTGATAAGAATTCAGTAAAGGAACTCAAAGAAGCGCAGGTACCTCACCTGATGGGAGATAACCATCTGAGAGCACCTCTGATTGTAGATATGAAAGCCGATAATTTCAGCTTCACCCTGGTAAATGTTCACATGAAATCCAAAAGAGGGGAAAAAGGTGGTAAAGTAAGTATAAGAGACGAACAGGCAAAGATTATAAATAAATGGATGAAAGATCAGATTGCCTCAGGGAAAGATAAAGACATCATTTTAGTGGGAGACTGTAACGACTTTTTAGACAGCAAATGTATGAAGACTCTGACTGACGGTGTCATGCAGTTTGCAACGGAAGAAGCAAAAGCAAAAGGGGAATATTCGAATATACCGTGGAAATCCCTGATCGATCAGATAGGCATAACAGTTGTAAATATTAACGGAGGCCCTGTGGGAGGAGCTGTGGCAAACTATATTAAAGACAGCACCCATGTATTTGATACAAGGAAATATCCGAACCATAAAAAATGGGGTTCAGATCATATGCCGGTAGTGGCTTCTTTTAAAACTGATGTAGATGTAGACGGCTAGAGTAGTCACCTGGCAATAACAGGTGAAAAATAATGCGTGCTTTCAGAGCACGCATTATTTTTTCCTGAAAAAAGGAAGAAAAAAATGGATTATAATCTTATAGTCATAACAGGCCCCACTGCTTCAGGTAAAACATCTCTTGCGGTAAAACTTGCCTCTGTCCTTGACACGGAAATCATATCTGCAGATTCCAGACAGGTCTACAGAGGCCTTGATATAGGAACAGGAAAAGATTTGGCTGAATATAAAATTGACGGAAAAACTGTTCCCTATCATTTAATAGATATAGTTGAACCATATGAAAATTTCGATCTCTTCAGTTTTTACAAAAATTTTTTCGAAATTTTTAAAAGATTTCTGAGAAATGGAAAAATCCCGATACTTGCCGGAGGAACTCCTCTTTATATCCATTCCGTCATAGCAAATTACAAACTCCTTGAAGTTCCTCTTAATAATAAATTAAGAGAAGAACTTTCGTCATATGATATGAAAGAACTTGAAGATTATCTGAAATCTCTTCAGCCTAAGATTCATAATATTACAGACCTTGAAGACAGAGAAAGACTCGTCAGGGCAATAGAAATTGCAGATTTCAGATTAAAAAACCCGGATGCAAAATCGGCAGGTGAAGATTTAGATCTCAACCCATTGATTATAGGAACACTCTGGGAAAGAAGTGTTTTAAAAAAAAGAATCACTAAAAGACTTGTGGACAGGCTCAATGAAGGTATGGTTGAAGAAGTAAAAAAACTCCATAAAAATGGAATTTCCTGGGAAAGACTGGAATATTTCGGCCTTGAATATAAATATGTATCCCTCTGTCTTCAGGGAAAAATGTCTTATGATGAAATGTTTAAAAGTCTCAATATAAAAATACACCAGTTTTCCAAAAAACAGTCAGGATGGTTTCGGAAATTCGAAAAAGAAGGTTTATCTATCAACTGGGTGGAAGAGGCTGATTTTCAGAAAGCATATAACCTGATAGCTGAAATGCAGGATTAATTTATTCATATTCTGTACGCTTTTGTTTATTATCTTTTCAGTGCCTTTCTGCTTCGTCATACATCTGTTCGAGAGATATATCTTTAATAAAGTTCATTCTGCATGTTAAGATAGTCTTCTCCTTCATAATCTATGAAACTATAAATCTCAGAACTCCACTGTCACCAGGTTCTTTATAGTCAGTTTCATAACTATTCATAAATAATGACATCGTAATGCGTAAAGCGTCATGCGTGATGCGCAGGTATAGTTTTAGAGGTAGTTTATGAATCCCAGGGTCATGTTTAGATCTGGTTTTTAGTCTTGTAGTATCTTGGTTTCTATGCTATGACCCTGGTTTAATATTTTTTCCGTTTTTACCGCTTTTTTACCGGAATTTTCTTTTATTTTGAAAAATTTTACCGCCTTCTGGAATTTCATAGAAAATTTGTTTATTTTGATTATTTCTTTCTGTTGACCTACCGCCCAGGGCACTTATCTGAAGAATGAAATTTCAAAACATTCAAGAGCGTTCAAAGTGTTATATAACAACGGTTTTCTTATTGTATATTTTTGAATGTTTTAGGAACCTCTTGAATGCGTTGAACGTTTTGAATGGCTTTTAAATGAGATGTATATATAATGACAAGAAATAATTATCGTAACCAAAAGAATGGATTTCCCGTTTTTAAGCTGCAAGTTCTTCTACATACGCTTGCCTTTCTGTCCATGGAATAGATGTCAGGCCATATTTATTAAAGGCGTTAACAACTTCCGGGCGCACAGGCTTCTCTATATCGTTTACAAAAACAAACATCGAGGGGGGATGTTTCCTGGTTTCTTTTATATCATTCCAGGTGAAGATAATATTCTGTGCTTTATCTCTTGTTGGATTATTTATAGCTTTTATTAATCGTTCAGGTTTCTTGTGGGATAATGGTATAGCAAAGTGAATGTGATGGGGGAAACCACTTTTACCTATTAATTGAAGATTTGGTGTGAATCTTATATTATGTTCCTGTAAGAATAATTCTACATCCTCCAGGAATACCCCTGCCACCCTGGACTGAGAGAGCATAAACATGTCATTGACAGATATTATGGCCTGAATTAATAAATGTTGTTTCTGGGGAAAATTATGCCTGGATGCTTCTATAATAAGTTCGCCATCTTCTACTCTTACCCCTAGGCCATTCATTATTGTCCTTAGTATCTCTTCCCTTCTTTCCGAATTAATACTTAATCCAGATATTTCCAGGTCGGAGATAGTGTAGCCGTCATCTGTTAAAATAAACTTATCTCCATCCTGTCTCACGTAAAACTGAATCCTATCGTTATGTCTATCCAGGAAAGGAGTTGTTATTTCGGCATATTCGTCTATCTTATTTAATTTAATGTTTGAATGTAGCCAGTTTATGTACCAGTCTACATAATTTTTTTCTTCTGTTTTCATTAAAACATCTCACCTTGAACCCCAATATTACGGCTATTTTCTACCTTGCAGTATTCAAGAAAATCTATTAATGTTCCTATTAAATCTTTGATGCTCTTCCGCTAG
>CAYSLJ010000047.1:0-43155 GCA_964431735.1 uncultured Synergistia bacterium
GGTGTAGAATAAATATTACTTTTCGGATAGGTTCTAAGTGCAATTTCCAGTAAAAATGAATCTATCTGTCATAAGAAAACACTATTATTACATATTTATGTTCATGTCAGTGATTGAAAAAAATAATCCTGTAAAGTATAATATTTCATAATTATCCATAAATAATGACCTGGTAATGCGTAAAGCGTAATGTGAAGGAATTACCGTCACACGTTACGCGTTACCCGTCAACGACCATTTAAATCCAAATAATTTATGACGTACACTAACCTGGCCTATCAAATTATATTTTATGAAAGAATTTAAAGAAAAAACAAAAGATTTTTTTATAGTCCTTAATGAATCTGTGAAATCTTTTCAGAGGAATAATAATTTTGAAAGATCTGCCTCACTGGCATTTTTCGGATTTTTCTCTGTTATTCCACTTTTATTGCTTGTTTTTTATATTCTTGGTAATTTTATTCTCTCATCTGACAGAGCTTTTTTAGCAGTTCAGAATGTGACATCTCAGATGTTTCCGGAATTTATCAGAGTAATTGCAAAAGAAGTTTATGCACTGTCAGAACATAGAGAAATATGGGGGCCTATAACGATTATAACCCTTTTCTGGTGGATTACACCTCTTGTTGGCACAATTAGAAATGCCTTTACAAAAATATTTAAAACCGATGAAGAACTTCCATATTTTAAATCTAAAACCTTTGATCTTATGGCTGCCATCATAATAGTTGCTCTATCTATAATACTTGTAGTAAGCGAAGTCTTTTATTCTATGATTACAGTAGTATTTTTTAAAACCCCTGTCCTTCACCGTATAAGTAATATTACTGCATCATTTCTTCTTACTGTGATTTTAATGACTGTTTTCTATGGTATTTTTTCACCTGTAAAGGTAAAAATTAAATACCTTTTCGGAGGTGCTTTATTCAGCAGTTTACTCTGGTCTATTATGAGACCTGTATTTTTTCTTTTTCTTAAATTTAATCCCAGTTATGGCTATACCTTCGGTTCGTTAAAGGCTATTTTTATTCTTTTTATATGGGTTTATTATTCTTTTTCAGTAATTTTACTCGGAGCGGAAGTTATTTCAAATTTTAGAAAAAAGGAAGCCCTTTTCCTGAAAGGACTCTTTTATAACGGTTATGATAAAAAGAAAATACAGCATATAATGAGCAGAAAATTTGTTCAAACATATGGCAAAGATGACGTTATTTTCAATTATGACGAAGAATCTGATAAAATGTTTTATATTCTCTCCGGTTCTGTACATATAACAAGGAATAATGAGATTATTAATGTTATGAAACAGGGGGAATATTTCGGAGAAATTTCCCTGCTTATTAATACAAAAAGAACTGCATCGGCTGTTGCAGCAGAAGAACATACACAGCTCGTCTGTATTTCTCAGGATAATTTCGGTATTATTCTCAGAGAAGAATGGAAAATTACCTTTTCTATATTAAAAGAAATGGCTGAAAGATTAAAGAGCAGAACTGATGATTATATGTAGTGAGTCGTGAAAAGTGAATAGTGAATAGTGAAGAGTGAAATTTACCTGTCACGCGTTACGCGTTACGAGTCACGATTATAGTAAGTCGTGAAAAGTGAAAAGCTTATAGTCGAAAGTCTTTTTTAAACTCTCAACGTTCAACGTCTGTCATGCATCCCGAATCACGCATTACGACTCTAAAATAACCCCTTTTTCTTTTTGTCGAAATAAAAATCTACTTTTATCTGCGATGCAGGTGATCTCTTTGCTTCAAAGGTATTCTGCTTTAAATCCATAATCAGTTTTTCACATATCAGAGATGAACCGTCATCTCTTCTGAGCTGTACATTCCCGGCCAGAGTGAGGCTCTGAGGGGAAGATATATATGTGGCAGTGTCTGCATAAACATGTTTATCCTTTTGAGTTGCCTTTACTCTGCCTCCTGCTACTACTCTACTCGGTTCATTCCACGTAAATTCAAGGGTTTCGGAAACTATCGTTACAGGCCCGTCTTTAAAGGTTTTCTGAAGTTTTGCTGTTCCCTTCTCAGGTGCTTTTGTCTGAACAATCTTTACATTTCCTGCCCATACCCCTTTTTTTTCTTTATATTCCACTGTTACAGTATTACCGGAAAGAACTGTCCCTGGCTGACTGAATACGACATTTCCTGAAGCTACTGCAATATTTGTTTTGGCATTGAATTTTATATCATCTGCTTCGAGTGTGGCTTCATCTTTTTCAAGTCTTACAGTACCCCATATATGAAATTCATTGGAATTTGCCTCTCCTGAGAAATTCTGGGCAAGTATTTTTACATCTACATTGCCTCCGAGCAAATCGTCTTTTTCTCCTATAATGGCCCATGCTCTGTCTGTAATAGCCAGAGTTATTAATATAATTAAACATATATAGAAACGTTTCATAAATTACCCCTTTTTTTTAGTGAATAGTGAGTAATGTCCTGTTCTATTCACTACTCACTCCAATGAAAGTTGATAACTATATATTACAGATTCTATGCCATTATTATAAAATAAATGGCGGAAAAATAAAAGCCTATTAAGAAAATTTTATAATATCTCCCAGGTTGATTTCGTGAAATCCCGGCAGTTCTGCTTCGACAGAAGCCATTCTGAATCTATCTTTTCCCGTCTTTCTGAGCAAGTCCAGCCTTTCTTTCATTGAAACAGACAGGGGGAATGTTTCTTTAATATTTTTTAATATAAGATCACTGTTAAAATTGACACCATCGGAGAGTGTGTCAAAAATGGAAGAGACTATTACCTGTTCTATTTCAGAACCGCTGAAGCCTTCTGACTTCTGGGCCAGTAATTCCATGTTGAAATCTCTTGTGTCTCTGTTACGCCTGCTCAGATGAATCCGGAAAATTTCTTCTCTTTCTCTTTGATAGGGGAGATCTACAAAAAATACCTCGTCAAATCTCCTTATTAATTCTTCAGGGAGAATATTTATATTATTTGCCGTAGCTACTATGAAAACAGGACTTTCATGTTCTTCCATCCATGTAAGGAGAGTTCCGAGCAATCTGGAAGTTACTCCGCTATCTCCTCCGTCTATGATCCCTGAAAAAGCCTTTTCTATTTCATCTATCCATAATATTGAAGGTGCAACACTTTCTGCAATTTTTAGTGCTTTTCTCATATTTCTTTCAGACTCTCCTACAAGACCTCCAAGAACACGGCCGAGGTCGAAATGAAGAAGAGGTTTTTTCCACTGACCTGCAATGGCTTTGGCACAGAGACTTTTCCCGCATCCCGGAAGACCTGTGAGAAGTATACCTTTTGGCTCAGGAAGACCGAAATCCCTGGCTTTTTGAGTAAAAGCAAGGGCTCTTTTATTCAGCCATTTTTTCAGATTGTTCAATCCTCCTATATGTGAGAAATGTTCTAAATAAGGGTAGAACTCCAAAAAACCTGCTTTTCTTATTATCTGTTCCTTTTCTTTCAGGATTAATTCTATATGTTCTGTCCCTATTTTCCCTTCCATTACCGCCACTTTTGCAAGTATTTGCTCCGCTTCCCTTCCTGTAAATCCAAGAAGTGATTTTACTATCTCTTCTCTTTCTTCTGCCGTACCGATGGAAATATGTATGCCCTGAGAAGAAAAATTATCCGTAACAAGGGAAAATATACTGTTCATTTCTGATAAAGAAGGGAGCTTATAATCTATTACAGTAATGTCTTTTTCCAGTTCTACAGGTATTTTCATTACAGGTGAAGTGATTATTATGGTTCTGGAAGAATTTCGAAATGATATAACAAGATCGCGGAGTTTTCTTTTTATCATATGATCATCTATGTAATGATGAAAATCTCTTAACATAAAGATTCCATCATCTTTTGATTCGATTAATTCCAGAGCGCTGTAAGGCGCTTTTGCAGAGGTCGTTACTTTATTACCGCATATTATACCGTCTGTAACTGTCCATAGATAAAGATTTTTTTTCATTTCTTCCGCAATGGATGAACACATATACAGTACCCTGTCTTCTTCCCATGTAATAAGATAAATTACAGGGTAGCCGGATTTTATAAGTAATTTTATGTTTTTTTCTGTTTCCATATTAATTTCGTGACGCGTCACACGTCACGCGTAATACGTTATAATCGTGACGCGTAACAGGTGGTTCATGATGCGTGTTTACCGGGAGGGCGCCCCTGCGACTCACTTTTCACTCTTCCCCCTTCACTCTTCCCCCTTCACTTTTCACTATTAAATTTCTATTTTATAATCATCAAGGCATATTTCGAATCCGGGAGGACAGAGGAGTAATGCAAAGGCAATACCGGAGAGACTTCCTGTAAAGAGGCGAAGATATATATTACTCTCTCTGAGACCTGTAAGCTGTGTAAGTCCGTCCAAAGCAACAGGTACTATCAACAGGATTGCCAGTTTCCAGTGATATTTTCTGAAAGATTTTCTGAATATATAAAGAAAAATACCACTTCCAATCAGAAAGACGTATATGGCGAAACATCTTTCACATATTGCCATTTGATGACCCCAGAGAAATATGCATCGTTCCGGTTTCTGATGGCATAAAGCCCTCATCCCGCCATAGAGAATATCACTCATTATTCTGTTATTATGAGATGCAAAATAGGGTGCCATTACAGAAGCAACTGTAATAAAGAAAAACATACCGAAAACACTGAGCAATATAAGTTTTTTAAACATTTTTATCGATTACTGAATATAAGCATTTTATAAAGGTTTTCCTCCTGTAACAAGTCACAAGAGCATATGTATTATTTATGCTCACCTGAGGACTTTAAGAAAAATAACTCCGGCAAATTGTTGGAACAGTAATTACCCTCGCGTCACGCGTTACGCATCACGATATAAATTATAACTATGATGTAATTATTTTTAGACAGTTTCTAATTACCGCTCCTGATAAGTTCATACCCATTTCTAAAACCTGCCCCTGTCCGTACTCTTCCGGAAAAGATATGATCCTCCTACATACTGGCCTATTTTTTCTGACTGAGAACCTGTTGCCTGACCGAATTGTTCCAGTATCTGCTGTGAAGCTTTCTGTCCCCTTACAACAAAATATATACTTGATACCAGAATCTGCGTAATAGTAGAAATTATAGTGCTGAATATACCTGCTTTAAGGGATTCTTTTACTGCAAGGCCACCGCCGGGAGTATTCAGGAAAAGAGTTGTAACTATACCGCAGAG
Organism: uncultured Synergistia bacterium; assembly: GCA_964431735.1. Classification (GTDB taxonomy): domain Bacteria; phylum Vulcanimicrobiota; class SpSt-956; order SpSt-956; family JAKJGF01; genus CALARM01. The sequence continues at coordinate 5,198 of CAYSLJ010000047.1, forward strand.
AAATCCCAGACCTATGAATATAGGGGGAAGACATGCTGGCAGTAAAAGACCAAATATTAAAGCAGCCATAAAATTTATTACTCCAAAAATCAGTCCGAATTTTAACCATGCCGACATTTTCTACACATCATTTCTCTTAAAATTGTTTTTCTTTTTCCGATAAATTACTGTAACTTTCTTTATAATACTCTTCTGTAAATTCTCTATGAGTTACTTCTCCGAGAGAGTCTTCCATAAATTTTGTAAATTCAATACATTCCTGTCCCTGAACACCTTTTATGTCCAGTATTTTTACTTCTCCTGTAGGTAATATTTTAACCTTCATTTCTTTCATAATATGTTCTCCTGAAAATTATCTTGACATTGTCATATTACCTGTTTTGATAAAATAGTTATTAGTTCTTAGCTGTTAGCGATTAGCTTTAATTATTAATTGAAAACTAACAGCTAATTGCCAATTTTTATTTTATTAAATGTGACATTGTCAGGTTATAATAACGCTTTACTTACCATTGCCGGACTGTAAGAACTATTTCCTGTTTTTCATTAACCTCTTCTTCTGCCAGGGTAAATCCCTGTTCTGAAAGAACTTCTTTTGTTTTCAAATAGGCATATTTCTGTGTAATGGCCTGAATAAAATTCTTCTGTCTTATAGGAGAACCCTGTTCCACACCCCACCAGTCTGCTATTATATCACAGGTCTCTCCGTTCCATACTATACCTATATCACAGGATGTACCGGTTTTTATTGCAATATCTGCTCTGATTTTTCTATCCTGATAACCTTTGATTTCGGCCCTTACATCACTGTAATTATATCCGAGTTCTTTAACAGTTTTTTTAACACATTCTCTGTCAGTAATCTTTGTTTTAACAGTCGTAAAATGAGACATTTTATTTCACCTCTTTTTATATTATAGTGGATTTGTCATGTTTTGTGAATAGGGGGAAAGTCAAGAGTGAGTGGTGAGTCGTGAAAAGTGAACAGGTGAACCTCTGTGTTCGCCCGGTACCGGATACCGGTAAAAACGCATTACACATCACGAACCACCCTTCACTCTTCACCCGTTAATTTGCTTTTCTTGCATTATTTTTTGCCCATTCTCTGAGTCTGCCAGATTCTTCTATTAAAACATAAGGTGTAATGTTATGAAGGTTTTTCAGTATAGTTTTATAATTTAAGGTTTTTCCTTCTTCACAGGCATCGTAAAGTGATGAAACAACAGCTTTTTTTATTTCATAACCGCTCAGGTTTTTGCTGTGATATGCCAGTGTTTCAAGCTCTTCGTCCGACACAGAAACACCGGTCGTATAGATTTTAAAGATTTTTTTTCTTTCTTCCATATCAGGTATATCGAGGAAAAATATTTCATCAAATCTGCCTTTTCTGAGAAATTCGGGAGGAAGATTGAAAGGATTGTTTGCTGTGGCAATAACAAATACGGGAGAAGATTTATCCTGAAGCCAGGTTATAAAACTTCCGAACAGTCTTGTACTTACGCCTCCATCTGTCGATTTGTTGATCCCGTAAAAACCTCTGTCGGCATTGTCAATCCATAAAATTGCAGGACATGTAGCTTCTACTGTAATTATGGCTTTACGCAGATTTTCTTCTGAAGAACCCATAAGAGGGCTGAAGAGCCTCCCTGTGTCGAGTTTAATTAAAGGCATAGACCATTCCCGTGCAAGTCCTTTTGTTATAAGACTTTTGCCGCATCCCGTAGGACCGATAAGAATTACTCCTTTCGGTTGATCCTTAATAAAATTTTTTTTCTGAAAGACTTTTCCTCTTTTTAAAAGCCATTTTTTTAGTTTTTCAAGTCCTCCTGTATATTCAAAGCCTTCTGTTTCTGTGCAAAATTCCAGTAATTCTGTTTTTCTTATTATCTGTTTTTTTTCATCTATAATTGCATTAACAGATAGATTTTTCCCATGTCCCAGGACAAAGGTTTTCTCCATAACTCTTTCTATTTCTTTTATGGTGAGCCCCCGGCATGACGTTATAAAATTTTGCCTGTCTTCCTCAAAAATTATATCTCTGCCGGTAAAAATTTGATGAAATAATTTTTCTATGTCTTCATATGACGGAAGATTATATGTCAGTGTCTTTATATCTTTATCTATTTCTAAGGGTAAATCCATTACAGGAGATATAAAAATTATGTTGTTATCTGTCTGTCTCAATATTCGCGACAGATTTTTTATAGCAGATTGTACACACGGGTCTTTAAAATATATGTGGAAATCCAGAAGAATAAAAATACTGTTACCGTCAGCTCTGTAATTGAGTATATAATTCAATACTTCCAGGGGGCTTTCTGTATTACCTGTAATATTTCCTTTCTCTCTTTTTAACCCTCCTGTTACTGTCCAGTAATAAATATTTTTTCTTTTTCCTGCTATTTTATGTATATCTCTTATTATTCTTTCTTCTTCATAGGATATGATATATATCAATGGATATCTTGCCCTGAGCAATATATCCACTTCTGCTTCCTGGGATTTATAGAGCACTGCTAATTACCTCCAGTTAAGGGTTATGCGTTACGTGTCACGAATATAAATTATTTACTGACCTGAGCATAAGCATGTAATAACAGTCTTCCTCCCGTCACGCGTCACGCGTTACGCGTCACGAGAGCAGATATTTATTATTTATGCTCACCTCAGTAAATTATAGCAGAAAAGAATAGAAGGATACAAATTTCTGAGAAGGAAAAGTATTTCATCTTATAGAATAAAATGTCTGAAGTAAAGGAAAGAACATAAATAGAGAAAGTCATAAAATACATGAAATTTGCAGGTGATTATTTATGGGAAAAGGTAATGCAGATAAATTCCTGGCAGAAGGTATCCATTTCTGGGACGGAGGAGATATTGAGAGGGCGGCGGAGTTTTTTAAAAAAGCACTTCACGAAGATCCTCAGAACAGTGACGCAAATTGCAGACTGGCATTATATTATCTGAGAAACAGGAATTTTGAAGAAGCTCTTAAATATGTTGATCAGGCAATTAAAACAGGAACGGAAAAAGAAGAAACTGTTTATCTGAAAGCAGAATGTCTTATTCAGTTGAAAAATCCGAAAAAAGCCATAGAATGTCTTGAAGCTTCTCTAAAAAAAGGTATTAATTCTGAAAGAATTTTTAAGACTGTAGGAAGAAGTTATTATGATTTGAGTATACAACTTCAGTCTGCTCAGAATTTTGAAGAGGCTACGGCTATAGCCCAGAAAGGTCTTGAAAAATATCCTTCTTTTTCTCCTCTTTATAAACTCCTCGGTAAAATTTATTTTGAAGAAGGGAGCCATAAAAGTGCAGTAGAACATCTGAATAAGTATATAGACGATGTTACAGGTGACCCTGAAGCATATGTAATTCTCGGAGATATATACACAGTTCTTCAGGATGCAGAAAAATCTCTCGATAATTATGGCAAAGCCATTACAGTTGCTCCTGATGCATTGCTTCCCTTATATAAAATTGCCCATGTCTATTCAGATATAGGTGAATATAAGAAAGCCGAAGAATATCTTCTCAGGGTTATATATATAGATCCCAATCTTGCTGCCCCTTATGACAGTCTGGGAACTTTATACAGCAGACTCGGAGATTATGATAAAGCCATACAGCATTACGAAATGGCTATTGATATAGAACCGAATATATCCACTCTCTATTATAACCTGGGTCTCAGTTATTTTTATAAAGAAAATTATGAAAAAGCTATAGAAAATTATGAAAAAGCTTTAAAGCTTAATCCTGATGATCAGGCTTTTTATTATAATCTCGGCCTCGCCTGTTTTAAATTAAAACAGAATGATAAAGCTCTTATCAATTATCAGAAAGCTCTGACTATTGATCCGAATTTCGTTCAGGCTTTATACGGAACAGGCAGTGTATGTCTGTCTCTGAAGAAATATAATGATGCCATAAAACATTTTACAAATGCCGTAAACCTGTCCCCTGACTATGTGGCTCCCGTTTATGGTCTTGCTTCTGCCTGTGCACAGAAGAGGGATTTTGAGAAAGCAATTCAATATTTTAACAGAGCGCTGGAACTGGAACCGAATGATCCTGTTATTTATCACAGCCTTGGCAGCATTTATATAGAAAAAGTCGATTTTCAGAATGCACTGAAATGTTTTCAGGCAGCTATTTCCATTGACCCGGATAATGCTCTTTTCCATTTTACCCTTGGCAATCTTTATTCCGGTATAGGTGACTATGAAAAGGCAAAAGACAGCTACCAGAAGGCAATAGAGTGTGATCCTAATTTTGCACCTTCCCATTATGCCCTTGGCGGTATATATTCAAATCTTCAGGAATTTGATAAATCTCTTGAATGTTATGATACGGCTATCGAACTGGATTCCAAACTGGCATCGTACTATCAGGATTTGATAATTGTTTCAGATGAAGATAAAGGAGATATTCTATTGCCTGCTCTGTCAGGAGAAAAGAGAAAAATTACCCGGGAAATACCGGAGACTGAGGATATTGCCAGAAAAGAACTGGCAGAAAAAATAGAAGATCTCCTTGTAAACAAATATGAAAGATCTATAGAAAATTATCAACGTATTTTAGAACTTCCCGATAACAGCGCTTCTCCTAACCATTATGAAATGGGTAATGCCAACTATCGTCTCGGTGATTATGAGAAAGCTATTACCAGTTATGAACATGCCATAGAGGAAGGAAGCAATATATCCTATCCATGTTACAGTCTTGGTAATATTTACTTTGAACTGAAGGATTATGCAAGAGCTATTGAGTATTATATGCAGGCCATAGAATATGACCCGAATCTGGCAAATGCATACAGCGGTATTGGTACTGTATACTGGCATATTAAAGAATATGAAAATGCCTTTAATAATTACTACAGAGCAATTGAACTGGATAACGGAGATCCTCTCTTCCATTACGGTCTTGGTAATACCTATCTTGAACTGAAAGAGATTGATAAAGCAATAACATGTTATGAAACGTCTCTGGATATAGACAGTAATTTTACCGCTGCTTACAGCGGTCTTGGAAACGTATTTACAGAACTGAGAGATTACGATAAAGCTATCGGCTATTTCGAACAGGGTTTAAGTATCGATCCGCAGTTGCTCTCTGCTTATATAGGACTCGGTAATATTTATGCTCTCCATAAAAATTACGAGAAAGCCCTTGAGTATTATTCTTATGCTCTTACTATAGATCCTCATGAACCGGTATTAAATACCAGTATGGCAAATGTATATATAGAACAGGGTGATTTCACAAAAGCAGGTGAGATCTTAGAAAAAGTTTCTCAGATAGATCCAAATCTACCTGCTCTTTATATAGCATCAGGTGTTATCTCTGTAAAATCGGAACAATATAATGAAGGTATAGAATATTTTCAGCGTGCTATTGAATGCAATCCAGGTGAAGCCATAGCATTGAATAATATAGGTCAGGTATATTTAAAACAGGGAAATTATGAAATGGCTATGGATAATTTTTATAATGCCCAGGAACTTTCCCCCAATCTTGCACCTTCTTATATGGGCCTTGGACTGGTTTACAGCGCAACAGGAAGGCATGAAGATGCTTCATCATGTTATGAGAAAGCTGCAGCACTTGGCTTCTCCAGTCTTGAGTCCATGACCCATCTCGGTAAAATCTATATGGATATGCAGGAATACGGTAAAGCAATGGAGATTTTCGATCAAACCCTTGAAAGTGCACCTGATTCTATAGATGCAATTATAGGTCTTGCCACTTCTTTTTCAGCAGTTGGAGAATATGAGCTGGCTATAAATAAATTCAAAGAAGCAATGGAAATCGCTCCTGATAATCCTTCTGTTTTAAAAGGTACCGGCATTGTTTATATGAAAACAGGTGATTATGAAAATGCCATGAAATGTTTCTCCAGAACTCTGGAGCTTGATCCTCTCAATCATGAAGCATATTATCAGGCAGGCCAGATATATCAGATGGAGAGAAAATATGAAGAAGCAGAAGATAACTATGATAAAGCCATAGAGGCTTCACCGGTAAATGTTGAATATCTTGTTGCAATGGGAGATCTTTACAGATGGCTCAAAAAATATGAAGAAGCAGAAAAGATATATATAAAAGCAAGGGATATTGATAGAGAAAATGAATTGATAAGGTGTAAATTAACAGAGGTTCTCCTTCTGTTAAATAAAAGAGATGAAGCAAAACTGGTTACAGGAGTGGTAGCAGAAAAAGAAACTCAGGAAAAAGATAAGGATAAAGTACAGGATTTCCTGGAAAGAATGACCAGACAGGCTTATATAGAAAGAGAAGAAATACCTGAAGAAAGAACTGTAATTCAGGAAGAACCGGTTCTCCCTGAGATGGAACTTGAGATTGCGCCATTTGAGGACGATGTAAGGTATGAAACACATGAATTTTCTCCTCAACTTGAACAACAGTTACAATTCGAACCGGAAGAAGAACCACCGCAGGAAGTTTCTTCTGAAGATGATGAATTGAAGATTATAAGTTTTGATATGACAGGGGGCGGTCTTTCTTTTGATCATGAAGAAGAACCGCCACAGGAAGAGCCTCCCCTGGAAGAAGGGCCCAGGGAAGAAGAAGAACTGAAAATTATAAGTTTTGAAGGTATTGAAATAGATTTTTCCGATTCTTCTTCAGAAGAAGAGGGAATACTGGATGTACAGGATAGAAATATACAAAAATTACCTTCCGACCGTCTGTCTTTACCTCCGAAGTTTTCTCCCATGACTGACAGAGATGAAGATACTGTAAAACCAACTGGCAGGAGTGATTTATCTGATCTCTCTGAACCTGATTCAAAAAGATCTTTACTTAAAGCAAAATTTGCAGGCATGAAATTCGGAGGAGAACCGGCACAAAAAGAAGAAGAGGAAGAAACAGAACCTGGAGGATCAAAAAAATTTACACTGAAAAAGAAAACATCAATTTCTTCCAGTTCATCTAAAGGTATGCCTGCGAGAAGATTAAAAAAGATTTGAAATAGCATTCAGCTTTTAAGCAATCAACTTTATACAGATGATAACTGTCATAAATGTGTAGTTATAATGAAAATGGGAATATTGCCTGCGTCACGCGTTACGATTCCCATAGAGATCACTATATAAAGTTATTTGTTGATTCCTGATTGCTCAATAATTAGGAGTTATATAATGGAGGATGCTCATAAAACCAGGGAGCTAAATGATAAAGGACTGAAGCTTCTTGGCGATGGTAACTTTGAGGAAGCTATCAGGTGTTTTGATGAAGCTATAGAAATAGGAGGTGATATGGAGATAGTATTGTGGCTCAATAAAGGGCGTGTCTTTAAAGAACAGGGAAAAGATGACGCTTCTATAGAGTGTTTTGACAGAGCCCTTGAACTGGAAAGAAATAAAAAACTGGAAGAGGAGACAATTTGGGAACCTATGGAAACGAATGACCCGGTAATTGAACTTTGTAAAGAACTTGAGATATTAAATGAATTTGATTCTGCAAGGATTGAAATAATAGAAGCCATTGGACATTTTAGATCTGCTAGTTCCGTACCTTACCTTATAAAAGCAATGGAAACAGACTATTCTGTCGGACGGGATAAAATAGCAGAAATACTTACTGAAATGGAGGCTTTTGAAGCTATACCTGTTATATCGGAATTGCTATGCAGGGATAAAGACAGTGCTGTCAGAGCAAGCTGTGCAAGAGCTCTGGGAAAACTCGGTGCAGGCGATTCTATAGAAATTCTTCTGGATTCATTAAAGGATCCATCTTATGAAGTAAGAGAAGAGGCTCTTGTAGCACTTGAACAGTTTGAAGAAGATAAACATGTGGCAGATGCCATAAAAGCATTTAAGAAAGAGAGCACCTTGATTTTACGATTAAAAGATGAAGGAGACATAGAAAAAGTATTATATGATTTTGGTAATAATGAACTTGCGGAAAAAATACTTATTGAAGCTCTGAAAGATAATGACAGGGAAGATTTTAATATAATCAGCGCTTTAAGTTTTCTCGGATCTGAAAAAGCTGTAGAACCTCTTATGAGAATATTGAAAGATAAAACTATGCCTTCCGATATTCGAGGTAGCGCTGCCATGTTTATGGGTAATGTGGAAGACAGTAGAACGGTAGAACCTTTATTAAAAACCTTGAAAGATGATGATAAACATGTAAGAACCAGTGCCGTTATAGCCCTTGGAAAACTCAGGGAAAAACGGGCTGTAGAGCCACTGATTGCTCTGTTGCCTGACGGAGATGAAATAACTAAAAAATATATTATAGATGCCCTGTGCCTGATAAGGCCTGTTCAAATTCTTATTAAATCATTACATGATAAACGGGAAGCTATCAGTCTGGCTGCTGTAGAGGTTTTAAGCAGTATAAAAGGTGAAGATATAATAAAATCAGTGAAAAAGCTTATTGGACACGAAGACAGGTTTATAAGAAACAGTGGATTGAAAATACTCTTTAAGCAGGAAGCTTTTCAGGAATTGATAGAAGCTCTCGGCAATCCTAAAGCCAGGCAGAAAAGCCTTGAATTGCTTGCTTCTACTGAAGCTCTGAACGTAGCCTCTTTGCTTATAAAAGCTCTGGAACATTCCAATGAAGAAATAAGGGGCAGTGCTGCTGAAATACTGGGTATACTTAAAATACAGGAAGGTATAAACCCTGTAATAAATCTTTTGTCAGACAAATCTCATGTCGTTCTTGACCGGGCAATAGAAGCACTCGGCAGACTTGAAGCAATAGAACAAATTATTGAATATGTGGAAAAAAACGTTTCTTTCAGTCCTAAAGCACTTGAAGTTCTGGCTATATACGGCGGTGAAATAAGCTATGAGTTTCTCATTAAATCCCTCAAACATGACGATCCTGAAGTGAGAGTTCAGGCTGTAACAGGTCTTGGCAGAATAGAAAGCCACAGAGCTATGAGCCATCTTGTAGAAATGCTCAGAGATAAAGATAGTAAAGTTCGGTGCAGTGCGTGCTGGGCCCTTGGAAAGTTAAACAGTGAAAAAGTTATAGAACCTTTATGCAAAATATTAAAGGATAAAGACCCTTCTGTCAGAGAAGCCGTAAAGGTTGCCCTTCAGAAGTTATCCCTTGAAGGAAAACTGAGAGATAAAGTAATAGATGTTCTTCAGAAGTTTTGTTCATTTTCTCTTACTGCTTTATTCAGTAAAGAAGGACAGATTCTTCAGGAGGAAGGAAGAGAACTCTTAAGAACTATAAAAATACTTGATACTTAAGGCTTATAAATATAGTGTTTTTTATGACAGATAGATGCACTTTTACTGGAAATTGCACTTAATTTTTTTAATCTATTACTGACCTGAGCATAAGCATTTAATAAGTGTCTTCCTCCTGTCACGCGTTACGCGTTACGCGTCACGAGAAAAGATATGTATTATTTATGCTCACCACAGTAATTAGTGAATAGTGAAAAGTAAGTAAAATCTATTTTTTTCATTTTTCACTCTGAATATTCTGTGATAAATTTCTTTTTCCATTGTATATAAAATCACCTGTCATTTTTTTAACACAATCTTATAAAATATAGTTCTATTGATTTATTGAAAAGCTCCAGTACCTATGGTATGATGAGATTACATAAAAAAGGGGGGAGTGGTTATTTGAGTTGAAAAAGATTGCAGATGGTTTTATAATTCTGAAGAGATACGGAGAATTAAAGAACGCCTGCTGGATTTTATATCATAACGGTGAAGGTGCGATAGTGGAAATGCCTCCTTTTAAAAAGAGGGAAAAACCGCCATATAAAAAGGCAAAAAGATTTTTTCAGAAATTTAATATATTCCCCAAATATGCCTTTTTATCTCATACTCACTGGGATCATTCCAATTCTCTCACATTATTTCGACTGGAATTTCCTCATACCAGTTTTGTAGCTCATAGTTCTTTTTATAAAGATCCTTATATGCAGTTTTTTATAAAAAATTTCAAAACCGGTAACGGCTGCAGCAGTCTTTTTGATGAAGTATTTGATGGCTTTTGCTGGGCCGGTGAGCTTGGAGGGGAGCCCATTTTCCTTGTTCATGCTCCGAAACATTCTCCTTCTGATCTTATGCTGATATTCCGTGGAGCTATGATTACAGGAGACTGGAACATTGGTGATATTAAAGATTGTAATAACCTTGTTTCTGTAAGGCAGAAACTTATCTCTATAAATAATTTAGAGGAAATTGTATCTCATCTTGATTACAATATCCATATGCTATTTTCCGGTCATGGAGATTGTCTTTTTTATAGTGCAGATTTTTATCGCATTATGGAAGAAACAAAAATCGATCATAACGGTTCACCTGTACAACTGCCTGCACGATTTACCACTGCAGATGAGTTAGGTGAAACCATATACGGATAGAATCGCAATTATTGACCGAATAAAAACATGAGTACCTTCTTCATCCTGCGGCCCCAGGAAATTTCGTCATGACTTCCCCAGTAATCTTCATAATAATGAAAATTTTGACCGACTATAAAGCCTTTATCAGTAAGTATGTCACATAGCTCGCGTGAACCTTCGAAAGGATGAGGTTCTCCTGCTTCTATTTCCTCTTCATCTATTTCGTAAAGTCCCATATCCATCCATATCTGCATCTCATCTGGCTCTACGTCCCATTCTTCTGCCATATCAAGGATAATATTATTATCCCACCATATGGAAGGAGAAATAGCTGCTACTTTACCGAAATATTCCGGATAAGCTATGGCAGCATACAGTGAAAGCAGGCCTCCGAGAGAAGAACCTCCTATTGCAGTATCTTCTCTGAAAGGTCGTACGGCAAAATGTTCATCAATATAACCTTTTACTTCTTCTGTCAGGAATTTCAGATACATATCAGCATAACCACCGGAACCTTCCTGAGCATCCACTGTAGGGGTATATTCGTCATCTCTCCATTCCGAATTGGCAATGCCGACTATAATAATTTCTTCAATAAATCCTTTTTTTATTAATTTCCCTGCTGTTTTGTCCATGTTCCATTTTATTTTAGTGGCATGTTCTCCATGATGGCTGAATATATTCTGGCCGTCCTGCATATAAAGTACAGGATAGGTTTTATCAGGATCTTCTCCATATCCTTCAGGGAGATATATATAAATCTTTCTTTCTTCACCGAGATATTCAGAATAGAATGTTCCTGTTTCAATCATATTGTTCAAAAACTCCTTTGTCATTATTTTCCACAAAACACCTAAAACCTGGAACCTTATTTAACTTGGTACTGCTCCAGATAAATTTTTACCCATTTCTAAAACCTTTAGCTGGTCCGACTCTTCCGGAAAAGATATGATCCTGTTGCGTGGCAAGGTGGTTTTACAGACTTTTAATATTTTGTGTCTTTTAATACGGCATATTTTTTTCTCCAGAGCCAGGCCAGCTAAAGGAGTGTGTGCCATATTTTTTTACCAATTATAATCTATAGATAATATCTGTTAAAATTATTCTTCTAGAAATTTAAATTTCCTTTATGGATTATAAATATTCTACTCATTACCCATTTTTAAAACCTGTCCCAGGCCGGACTATTCCGGAAAAGATATGATCCTGTTGCGTGGCAAACTGGTTTTTCAGATTGTTAATATTTTGCATCTATATAATTTACAATTCTCTTTTAATAAGGCATATCTTTTCCTACAGAGCCAGGCCAGCTAAAGGAGTGTGTGCCATATTTTTTTGTACCGATTTACCTGTTATTTAAGGTGTCATTCCTTATTGCCTTTTTTGTTCTTTTTCTATATAATATTATGCTGTGAGGTAGATGAATGAATATGGATAAACATATATTTGATATGGCCCATGCAGAAATAACCTGGTGTCCCGGCTGTGGTAATTTCAGCATATTGAAGATTTTGAAAGAAGCTCTTACAGAACTCCATATAAAGCCGGAAGAACTTATGATGGTGTCTGGCATAGGCCAGGCTGCCAAAGCTCCTCATTTTATTAAATCCCATGTGTTTAACGGCCTCCATGGAAGAGCTCTTCCTCCTGCAACTGCCATAAAAGCTGTAAACCCTGCTCTTACGGTAATTGTAGAAAGCGGTGACGGAGATATATACGGTGAGGGAGGCAATCATTTAATACATACTGTAAGAAGAAATCCTGATATAACCGTTATTGTACATAATAATATGGTTTACGGACTTACAAAAGGACAGGCTTCTCCCACATCTCAGATCGGATTTAAAACAAATGTGCAGACAGACGGAGTATGTTCCGAACCCTTTAATCCTGTCAGTATTGCCATTTCCCTTGATGTATCTTTTGTGGCAAGGGCTTTTTGCGGAGATTTTCAGGAAACAAAGGAGATCTTTAAAAAAGCCATAAAACATAAAGGTTTTTCCCTGATAGATGTTTTTCAGCCATGTGTTACTTTTAATAAAGTAAATACCTTTAAGTGGTTTAAGGAACAGACCTGTTACCTTGAAGATGACTATAACCCTTATAACAGAGCAGATGCTTTCAAAAGATCAATAGAAAAATTATATCTCGGTATTTTTTATATAAATCCGGGAAAGAAAACCTTTGAAGAAAATACCGGCATCTACGAAATCTCTGAAGAACCTCTCTTTAAGAGGAGACGTGACATAGAAAAATTATATGATTTAATTTCTTCAAGAAAATGATTTTTCTTCCGATAAATTTTTATGATATAATTAATCAAAAAAAGGAGGAACGAGAAATGAAATATTTCATGATTGTATCTTTTATCTTTTTATCATTATTAATGGTAAATCTCACTGCTGTTATGGGAGAAGAAGCAAAACCTGTTTATCAGTCCCATGACTATTCTTCTCTGCTTGGTATGCCGGGATTCAGTAATACTATGCTTCAAAACCATTTCAAACTCTATGAGGGATATGTGAAAAACTTCGATATTATTATAAACAGGCTTGAAACGCTTCTGGTTGAGGATAAAACAGGCACTCCCGAATATGCCGAAATGGAAAGACGTCTCGGATGGGAATTCAATGGCATGAGACTCCATGAATATTATTTTGAAAATCTTGGCGGCAATGGTATATTAGATGAAAAAAGTGATTTATACAAAGAAATTTGTTACGAATTCGGCAGTTTTGAACTGTGGAAAAAAGATTTTATCTCTGCAGGTAAAATGAGAGGTATAGGATGGGTTGCTCTTTATGAAGATCCACGGACAGGGCATTTGCTGAATATGTGGATTGATGAACATGATACAGGTCATATGGCAGGAGGTAGACTTCTTCTTATAATGGATGTTTTTGAACATGCCTATATGACTGATTATCAGTTAGACAGAGCGGCCTATATAGATGCATTCTTTAAAAATATTAAATGGGAAGAAGTTTCTAAGAGGTTTGAAAAGAAGTAGAACAGAAAAAGCCAGAAGAGATTTTTTATACTGACTTCTGGCTTTTTCTTTGAATTTATCTTCCAGGTTATTTTATAAAACCCCCTGCAGGTCCTGCAGACTCGATAATATCTTTTAATGTACTGTAAGGTATGATAACTTCTTTCGGACCTGCTGCATAACAGTCAACCTGATATTCATTGAAGTGTATAATCAGGTCTTTCTCTGTCATATTAAAATAAGCGAAATTTTCTTCTTTCGGTGAAGCTCCTTCTTTAATCCAGTTATAATCCGGCTCATATCCCTCTTCTTTCCCATGTTTCTTTGCTTCTTCACTTAATTCCTTTACAGAGTAGTCTGAAAGTACCTTCAGATAATCCGAATCTTTTTTAAATAAATCACCGAGATTAATGGCTTTCCCTGATGTGAGAGAATAATTTACTCCCCATATGGCATGGGAAGGATGGGCTGCACCTGCGTAATATACTTCAGTTAAAAATTTTATACTTATCAGGTCAGGCGTTTTATTTATGATGGAATACTCAATATTAAAATAACTCTGAAGTAATTCTGCAGGCATATCCGAGTCAGCCATGCCTTTTTCAGCTTCTTTTATCTCTTTTTGGAAGTCTTCCACATCTTTTGTTATGATAGAAGATATATATTTGTTAAAAGTATCTTCAGAGGCTTTGTCTTTATAGCCGGTTACTTCCGGATAACTGTATTTTATAGAGTGAGTAAAAATTTTATCTTTTATCTTTACAGTTTCTTTTGTTTCTTTGTCCTTACTTAAAAAGGTAAGTTCCTCTGATGCAAATGACATAACCTGTAATAATAGGATAACCATAATTACGGATAGAATCTTTTTTACCATAATATCATCTCCTTTATAATTGTGACGCGTAAAGCGTAATATAATATATTAACTTTATATATAAATAATGTCAATAGTTACGACTCAATAACCGGTATAATAAATCTTTATATCCTGTACATCTTCCAGAACTGTAAGATTTTTCCCGTCATTATATTCAATAAGTGTGTAAAAATCATTCTGTCCAGTTCTTTTTACCGATGTTTCACATGTTCCTGCTTTGAAGTAGCCGCCGAAGAAAAATCCATGTCCGTAAAGTTTTTCTTCTGGTTTTGAATTGACAACTGTTCCGAAAACAGATGAATAATCTTTATCTTTTATTTCACAGTAATCTGATAGCACTTTCTCAGGAACGGTTGTAATATCAGGATTTTCTCCCCATGCCTGTTCCATTGATTCCCTTTCTTTTATTATTCCTTCTTTATCTGTAGAAGGAAAACGTTTTTTCTCCACAAAGACACTTGAAGGAGGCATCAGTATAAGATATACTGGTGTAATTCTGGCATAGCCGAAAAATCCTTGAAATTTGTTTTCTTTACATGGATATTCCAGGGTATGTTCAAAAGGAACAATCTGAAAAGCAGTCTGACCTCCTTCTCCGGGAACCAGGTCAGGGCCAAGATCTTTGAAACGTTTACTCGTTGATATCTCGAGAACACCGGGATGATTTGCCCTTATATGATTGCTTCCTACAAGTGAAGAACCGGTAAAACCTCCCACTCCTGCCACAGGCTTTAAAACCCTTGCAGCAAAACTTACAGATAGATTTTCATAGACAATCATAACATAGCCGTTAATCTTATTATCTATCCATATGTATTTAACCGGTTTTTCCATAGAAGGAGGGATTACCTTTATTATCAATTCATCTCCTGTACGGGGCACATAATCAGGTGAAAGAAGTTCTATCGTATCGTTTTGTGTCAGATAGACTCTGTTGCCTATATAGGGAGAATAATCTTTACCGAATATACTGTTTTCTCCTTCTATATCTGTTATTATGGCACTGCCATGATAGGATTTATAATCTTTACCAAGATCTTTACATTCTACGGGAAGAAGTGAGAAAATCCTTGAAAATTTGCCAGGTTTGCTTATTCTTATATGAATGGCGTTTACAGCACTGGCGACTATGGAACTGTCCGAACCGTAATCTGCAGCAGTAAATCCGGGCTGGTTCGGCTCTGTCAGTTCATTTACGGGAATAAGAACATTTCCGATATTATTCCAGCTATTTCCTTTGTCTTTAGAAACAGTTATTTCCCCGCCTTCTGTATTCTGGACTTTTATCCAGTACTCACCGGCAAAAGAAAGTGTTGATGTAAATATCAACATGAGAAGAACTGATAAAAATTTTGTGTACATTAAATCGACTCCTTTTACTGTAGTCGTAACGCGTAATTTACGTAACGCGTAATTTACGTGACGCGTAACGCGTAACGCGTAGGGTACGCCTGATCGCTTTTCATTTTTTACATTTCATTTTTTACATTTCACATTTCACTTTTTACTTTTCACGACTCACGCTTCACAACTCACGACTCACCATAAAATTCTCTCATACCATTAAAAAACCTTCAGTGTTTTTCTGGTAAATTGTTTACAAAATTTTAACACCATGTGATTTAATCTATGCTATAATAAAATATATTTGTTGTATATTGAAAATGGAGAATAATAATGATAATAAAACAAAAGCCTAACAGTCAAACAATAGTACCTCAGAAAAATAGTAAAGAAAGTCAGGAAAAAAGTGATTTTAACATTAAAGATGTACTTTCTCTCCGTGCCGTAAGAGAAGAAACCTTTGATATATTGAGTGCTTATAGGAATTTCAAGATAGAACAGACGGAAGGAAGAAAAGAGCCATGGTGGGAGGAAGCATCAAATATATGCCAGGTTCAGGGAGATGTAATAAAAGGATTTAGTATTACAGGCCCTGCTATGATGGCATCTACTTTTGTTTCAGGAGCAGGAGCCATAGGTATGACTGCACTCGGTGTCAATATACTTAAAGAAGGGCTGAAGGAAAAAGATACATGGAAGACCATAGAAGGTACAACTGCACTTCTTGCAGGTGCGTCAGGTGCTGCTGTTACAATTGAAAATACATTGAAAGCCCACAGTTTTGCCAGTCCTGCATTGAAATCCGTGGCAGGTGTGGCAGAAAAAGCCGGTGCCGGTCTCGGTGTGGCCTTCGGTATTGCAGATATGGTTCTCGGAGGAAGAGAACTTGTAGAAGGTATAAAAGAAAAGAACAGAGACGGTATTGTAGACGGAAGTCTGGAAATGGCCATAGGCGGAACTTATGTAATGTCTTCTCTCGGCATAGGAGGCCCTGTTACGGCAGGTGTTCTTTTAGGACTCTTTACTTCCAAACTTGCCTATGATTACAGAGAAGAAATAGGGAAGCTCGGTAAGAAAATTTTAAATAAAAAAGGTGAGGAAAAATGATTATAAAATCTAATAATTTATCTAAAATTCAAACAGGACAAACTCAGAATAAACAGGAAATAAATGAGGTAAAAACATCTGATATAAAAGATGAAGTCCATGTCGGACAGTCTCTGTCTGAAGGTCTTATTTTGAAATCAGAAGATATTTTAAAGGGCTATAAGGAATTTAAAGAGAAGCAGACTGAAGATAAAGAACAGCCATGGTGGGGAGAATTTGCAGATTTCTGTCATGTTCAGGCAGATGTCGTGGAAGGTCTAGGTGTGACAGGGGCAATTCACGGTGTTTCTGTAATAGGTTCCGGTCTCGGAGCAATAGGGCTCGGTGCTCTCGGTGCTATGGAATTAAAAGAAGGTCTTTCTAAAAAAGATACCTTGAAGGTTATAGGAGGCACTTCTGCTATATGTGCCGGTGCGGCAAGCGGCGCAGATTTCCTGGGGAATATCATAGAAGGTCATGGATTATTCGGAACTAAAGGTCATGCTATATCAGGCATAGCAGAAACATCTGCAAAGGTTTTCGGCATAGCCCACGGGACTGTTGATGTAGCTCTCGGAGGACGAGAAGTTATACATGGTATTAAAGAAAAAAATAGAGATAAAATTATAGACGGAGCCCTTGAGATTGGAATCGGAAGTACCATGGTTATGGGAGCTCTTGGCATAGGCGGTGCTCCTATGGCTGCTGCTCTGGGAGGATTCTTTGTTACAAAACTGGCTTATAACCACAGAGATGTTATTGGTGAAGCCGGTAAAGAAATTTTAGATAAGATGAGAGGTAAATAGTCAGGGAGGTAATTCTTACGATTAATACAGGCAGTGATCCGAATCAATTTTTACATTCGTCTATGACCCACCTTATTGCTTCATCATAGACTTTTTCAGGCGCCATTGTATGGCCTCCGGAAAATTCTATCCATTTTATTTTCCATCCAAGATTCTGCAAAAAATCTCTGTCGCGCTGCATTTCATCATAACGAAAATCCTCGGGGCTTGCCAGAAGAACAGCTATTTTTCCCGTGGGATATGCAGGTTCTTTCAGATACTCTTCATTTATCATGCCTGTATTGATTATAATTGCAGATATCATGTCTGGATATAGAAAAGAAAAAGCATGAGAAGCCATGGCACCTCCTGAAATACCTGAAGCTATAATTTTCTCTCTATCTATCGGATAAAAAGGCAATATATCCCTTTTTATTATAGTGGCTATGTCAGTTATTGAAGAATCCAGGTACATTCCGTTACGTCCTATCTTGGAAGCATAGATAATCCATTTGTATTTTTCTGCCGTATTTTTCCAGAAGTCTATCATGCCTGAAGCATCTGCCGATGGCGATAGACCGATAAGAAGAGGATATTTATCTGTTTCAGAAAGGCCTGAAGGTAAATAAATGATGTAATCCGTCTTGTCTATAATACTGGCTGTTGTCTGTGTCGGCGTCGCCGCAGCCTGTGTTGTCTGTGACAGGGAAGATGAAGAACATCCTGTAAATAACATAAAAATTCCTGCTATAAATAATAAAACATATTTAAACATCTTTTATGGCCTTTTGTTTTTGCCGGATTTTTATCCTTAATATATTATAGCATATTATATTTTACAGATTTTAAAAATTGTAAAAAAATAATCTATTCAATTTTCAGGTGTCACGTGTCAGGTTAAGAATATTAAAATCAAAAAACTATTTAACTATAAAGCCAGTAAAAACAAGGAAATTATGAAAAAGTGCAAAAGTATAGATACAATTAAATAAAGAAATGTTATAATATATAAAACCAATAAGGCAACCGGGAGGCCTGTATGGAAAAAGAACGATATACGTTGAAAAATTTGTTTCTTCCCAGGTTAAGAGGAAGGCCGTGGAGAGAAATACCTGCCATGCTGATGCTTAATCCTATAGTATGGCTCTGTGAAATTACTATATGGCTTATTTTTGCCATTGGCTCTGCCTATCAGGCATCAGTCCTTGCACCTCATCTGGATTTTGTAATAATTATTGTAGCTACTGTAGCAACAATAGTATTTCCTGTTATTTATCTTTTATTTATGTGGTTACTGGATATTTTTGAAAGAGAACCTTTAAGATTTATAATTTCTCTCTTTCTCTGGGGTGTTGCATCGACGGGAGGAGCTTTTATAATAAATACTTTTCTCGGAATTATACTGGTGCTGATCGGTTCTCTCATAGGAGGAGAAACAGGAGGGCAACTGGCAGCAGTTGTAGGCACAAGTGTTTTTATTGCCCCCGTTGTAGAGGAGTGTCTGAAAGGCCTGGGAGTTATTATTATGGCAGGTCATCATGAGCTTGATGACACTTATGATGGTATTTTATTTGGTTTTTCAGTTGGTATAGGTTTTGCAGCAGTTGAGAATTTGCTTTATTTTTCCGCTGCTTTTAAAGAAGGTCAGACTACTGGCCTGGAATTTTTAAGTTTTGTACTTTACAGATCTATTATATGTATGATAGGTCACGGTTGTTTTACTGCTACAACAGGTATTCTCATAGGCTTTCTGAAAGGAAGAGGACGATGGGCTAAATTTGCCCAGTTTGGAGGTTTTTTGGGTTTACTCGGAGCCATGCTGTTACATGGAATCTTTAATGCTGCAGCTATAGGTCAGGATATAACCCAGGCTGTAATATTCGGTAAATTTACTTATCCTCTTCCTATGTTTCATGGGCCTCTTATTTTTTTGATGGGTTTTATTTATTTTATTATAATTATTTTTGCTCTTATTGAATCCCGTGCAAGAATTATCAGAGAAGATGTTTATGAAAAAGAAAGACAGAGACAGAAACAGCTCGAACAGAGTACGGGCAGACGTTGCAAAGAATGCAATACACTCCTTCCTGCAGGAAGAATCTGCTGTGATAAATGCGGAACTATGAATTGAATAAAGATATTGATTCACAATAAAGAATGAACATCTGTCCTCGCGTTACGCGTCACGCGTCACGCGTTACGACTCTCATATAAACATTATGAACAGTTTTAAAACACAACTCCTTGTCCTTGTGTCAGGTCTTATCCTGATGTTTATAATTATAATATTTCTTATTTTCAGGGGCATAGATAAGACACGTCACGATCTGATACAGGTTAACAAGATTTATCTTGCTCAGATTACTCTCAAACTGGATCTTACTCTCTGGGAAGATAGTTTTTCTTCGATTCTGGAAAAGAATCTTTTTTCTAAATATGAAAAGGGTAAAAAAATAGGATTCCTTACAGTTTATTTCATAAAATTACTTGAAGGTGAATTTACTGATTTTCCCGGAGTAGATTTTGGTTATTACGATAAAGAACTGGAAACCATCCTTGGCTGCCATCCTCCTCTCGGGCCTCCTCTGCCTCAGAACAATAAGGATAATGAATCAACGTGGACTTCAATTGAAACTGGTCTGAAGGCTGATGCTGTAAAAAAGCTCTCTGAAAAAATAAATATGGGAGAAGAAGATATTTTTATAAGCGAAAAACTCGGTAATAAATTTTTTCTTTTTTATATACATCCTCTTGTAAGACAGGGAAATCTTATAGGCACTACATGGGCTATTATGGAATTTCGTGATTTTTACGAACCTTTTATGGCGAATATTCAAATAGCTTTCATTGTTATGATAGCAGGCATTCTTGCTGCTCTTGCTACAGGTAACAGGTTAAGAAAAGGCTTCGAATATATACAGGATGGCCTTCAGGAATTAAAGGTTGATCTTGGATACAGATTTGAAAAGAGAGGCGGAGAAATAGGCGAGATAAGCAATGCCATTAATGAACTTGCTTCCACTCTGAGCAAGGTAAGAAGTTATACCGAGTTGATACTTGAAGGTACAGGTGAGGGGGTCATAGCTCTTGATAAGGATGCAAAAGTAGTGTTTTTCAATAAAGCAGCAGGAATTCTGCTGAATATAAACAGAGAGAATGTTATAGAAAAACATTACAGAGAAATTGTGAGGGAAGAGAAAGATCTTTTAAGAGAAACAATAGAAGATGCCCTTGAAGGTAAAAATAGAAATATTTTAAAAACCATTTATAGACTGAATGACGGTCAGGAAATACCTCTTTCTATAAACAGTTTCTGCCTTGGAACAAAGGATAAAGAGGGAGCTGTTATGATATTAAGGGATCTTTCGGATATGGAACGGCTGGAGAGAAAACTCAGACAGACGGATAAACTTGCAGCTCTGGGAAAACTTGTGGCAGGAGTGGCCCATGAAATAAGAAATCCTATTGCTTCTATAAGAGCAAATGTACAGCTATGGAAAAAAAGGCTGGAAAAAACGCCACCTTCAGTAGAAGCTCTTGATATGGTTATAGATGAAATAGACAGACTTAATGGTATTGTTGAAAAATGGCTTATCTTCGCAAAATACAGAACTTCTTCCAGAGAGAATTATCAGATAAGTGAAGTGATAAAAAAAGCGGTAGAACTTATGAGGGTAGAAATTAAAAACAGGGATATAGATTTTTCATGTGAACTGGAAGAACATATGCCGTCTGTTTATATAAATCCGCAGGAAATAGAACAGGTTATTATAAATCTTATGCAGAATTCACTTGATATGCTTTCCGAAAACGGCAGTTTAACGGTAAAAAGCATTTATATAAAAGAAGATTCCCGCATAAAAGTTGAAGTGATTGATACAGGGCCGGGACTTCCTCTTGAGATTCAGGGTAAGATATTTGATCCCTTCTTTACAACAAAAGAAGAAGGAACAGGCCTGGGTCTTGCCGTATGTTATGATATAATTACAGGACATAAAGGGACTATAGATTTTGAAACAGTTCTCGGTAAAGGAAGCAATTTTTATTTTACTATACCGGTCATTTTACATCCATAGTTTTGGGATCATATATGGAAAAATTATTTTTTAAAGGTCTTATGTTGAATGTATAAAGGGTATTGGCTTTAACTGTTATAATACCTGTTATGATATAATTTTCCAGACCTATGCAGAGTAGATAGGTTTTACCGGGCATAAGACTTCTTATAAAAGTATCGTCTTTATTAAACAAACAGTCCATTTCTTTTAGAACAGGCACAATCGTTCCGGGAGTGAGAATGGCAACATAGGGATGATATCCGTCGTTTATGTTTACAAATTTAACCTTTGAACCATCAGCATTTGCAGAATATTTCATTTCAGGACAACCTTCCATGGCTTTATTGATTGTTTTTTCCCATAGAGCTCTTTTTTTACTGTCAGAAATAGCTACAAGATATTGCTGTGCCTTAGAAAGTTCTTCATAAGATTTAATAAAATCATCTTCTGCATAACACATGGCAAGGCAATAATAAGCTTCGGCATATTTCTGGTTACAGGAAATAGCTTTATTGAAGAATTCAATGGCTTTATCCAGGTCACCTTCTGAAAGAGCTTTTTTATTCCCTCCTGTTTTCCCCATATACATTACACCTGTCTTATAAAGCATATAGTAAGCATTGCCAAGCATAAAATATCCCTCAGGGGCATTATTGTTTACCTTCAAATATTTCTCAAACTTTTCAATACTGTTTCTAAAATAGTCCTGAACCGTAGTTATATCATGGCGCCCGTAATTGCCGAAATATTCTGCCATAACGCCTATTCCTCTTCTATATTCCATTTTTCCTTTTTCAAAAGCCTGTCCTGCAAGGAATTTAATTATCAAAAAGCAAACCCCTGCAAAAATAAAAATTAATATAGAAATGGTAATAATACGTTGCAAATAACTGGTTTTTGGCATAAAAAACCTTCCTTTCTTTTATGGAACCTGTTTTGTTTTATCGTGAAGGTATAGGAATTTTTAGCTGATTGAAATCCTTATTTTGCCCTTGAGAACAGAGAGGTTTTTGCAGGAAATTTTTTAAAGGCGTTAGAATCAAAAGAGTGAGTAATGAGTAACAGATACATTCAATACTCACTCTTTTCTCTCTATCCTTTTTTCAGGCGCTGAATATCTTTTTTTGTTGCTTCCACATACTTTTGATTTTTTCTCTTTACTGCAAATTCATGGGCTTTTTGATATGCTCCCAGAGCTTTCTGTTTATCGCCCTTCTTTTCATAGGCTTTTGCAAGACCATAAAGTATCTGATCCGCATTTTTCGGTTTTAACTTTAATGCTCTGGAATATTCTACTATAGATTTATCTGTCTGGCCTGTTTTATCGTAAAGTATGGCAAGATTGGTAATGGCCTGAATGCTGGAACTGTTGGATTTTATGGCATCCTGGTAATTTTTGATGGCTTCTTCATGTTTACCTGTGCGGGCATTGGCTATGCCCAGGTACGTAAGAGCCTGATCATAATCCGGTTTAATTGCTAGGGATTTGTTATATTCCTGTATGGCTTCCTGATCTTTCCCTGCTTTTGCATAGGCGAAACCGAGATTTGCATAGGATTGGTAGAATTTATTATCACATTGAATAGCCAGTTTATAAGCTTTAACGGCTTTATCTCCATGTCCTGCTTTAATATACATTTGACCGAGATTGTCATATACCTTTGCTTCCTTCAGACCCAGTTCAAGCGCTTTTTCGAATGATGTAATTGCTTCCTGTGTTTTACCCTGGAAAGAACAGGCAAGACCCATATTAAAATAGGCCTGGCTGTTGGAACTGTCAAGGTCAAGAGCCTTTTTATACTGTGCTTCTGCTTCTGCAATTTTACCGAGTTTTACATAAACAATGCCAAGATTGTTGTAAATTTTCGGATCCTTCGGATCTATGTCTATAGCTTTTTCGAACTGTACTGCTGCTTCTTCATATTTACCGGATTTTGTCGAAGCTACGCCTGCATTGTAGTACATTTCTGATTTGTCTGTAGTAACAATCTTGAGTTTTTGAGATATTCTGTCCAGTTCCTTGTTGACCATATTTATAGCATCTCTGTCTTTTAATTGTTCAACTATTTCAAGGGCTTTCAGAAGACTTTCATTTGCTTTATTTGTATGGCCTTTTTTATCATAAACAAGGGCAAGATTATAATAAGCCTGGGCATCATTTGGCGTAAGTGATAAAACCTTCTGATATTCTTCTATTGCCCTGTCAAGTTCTCCTGTTTCATCAAGGCAGCTTGCCATATAGTAATGGGCAAGATGATCCCTGTCATCCAGTTCTACAGCTTTACGGAATTCTAACAGTGCTTCTTCATACTGTTTTGTTTTCGTATAGGCGATACCCAGGTTTCTTCGTATTTCTACATCATCAGGAGTGATTTCTATTGCAGCTTTATACTCTTGAATTGCCTCTACGAAATTATCTTTATAGAATAATGCCAGTGCAATATGGTAGTGGCTTTTTGCATCATTCGGATTAAAAGACAGTGCTTTCTTAAAAGATTTTATTGCTGCATCAAACTGTTCCATCTGCGAATAAGCCATACCTATATTTCTATAGGCAGGAGCAAATTTCGGATTTAATTTTATTGCCTGCTGATATTCTTTTATTGCAAGATCGTATCTCTCCTGTCTCATATAAGCTATACCAAGATTATATCTTGCTGCAGAATGTTTCGGATTATGAGTCGCAGCTTTCTGATAACTTTCTATGGCTTTATCCAGTTCTCCGACCTTTGCATAGGCAAGGCCGAGATTGTAATAACCCTGTGCATAGGCAGGATTAAGTTTTATAGCTTTCTGATATTGACTGATTGCTTCTTCGTATTTATCCATTTTGGAATAGGCAATACCCAGATTCCCGTAAGATAAATAATAGGTTGAGTCCAGATCGATAGATTTTTTATAAGCTTTAATAGCTGGCCCTATGGCATTTTTCTGGGCATAAGCC
Source organism: uncultured Synergistia bacterium (assembly GCA_964431735.1). Classification (GTDB taxonomy): domain Bacteria; phylum Vulcanimicrobiota; class SpSt-956; order SpSt-956; family JAKJGF01; genus CALARM01. The sequence goes on from CAYSLJ010000047.1 coordinate 29,638, forward strand.
AGCCCGAGATTGCAATAACTGTGTGAATCATTCGGAGCAATTCTTATAGCTTTTTTATATTCTACTATAGCGTTATCAATTTTCCCCAGCTGTGCATAGGCAAGTCCCAGATTATAATGTATTTGACTGTCATTTGAGTCAAGTTCCAGTGCTTTTCTATAACAGACTATAGATTCATTTATTTTTCCCATCTTTCCATAAGCTATACCCAGATTAAGATGGGCTTTCCCGTTGTCAGGCGATAATTCTATGGCCTTTTGATACTGACTTATTGCAAGATCTACTCTGCCTGCCTTCATAAAGACTCTGCCAAGCTCAAAATAGGCAGGGCCATAGGTTCTATCCTTTTTAATTATATGTTGAAATTCTTCTACAGCTGCATTGTATTCCTTTATATTATAAAGGCATAAAGCCAGATTATACCTGGCATCAAGGTTGTTTTCATTTAAATTAATAGCAGTTTGAAGATGAGGTATTGCTTCGTCAAATCTATCAAGTTTTATAAGAGAAATCCCAAGTCTGGTAAGCATATCAGGCCTGGGTTCTATAAGATCCAGAAGTCTCTGATACAGTTCTGCTGCCTGTTCGTAATTCTGGTTTTCATAGTGAACAGATGAAAGTGCTTCCAGAGCCGATATATTACAGACATCTATATCCAGAATTTTTTCATATTCTCTTCTGGATTTATCATCCTGGCCTGCTTTAGAGTATATGGAAGCCATCCCTATACGTATATCTAGATCTTCCGGTTTTAAACCTGCAAGTCTGGAATACTGCTCTATTGCCTCATCAGTTTTACCAATTTTTTCATAAAGACTTCCGAGTTGTTTTCTTGACTCTATATGTCCTGGATATTTATTTATAACCCTTTTAAATTCTTCTATGGCATCGTCATGTTTACCGAGTTGTGCATAGGCCAGACCAAGATCAAAATGTACCTGGACATCGGCAGGTGTACTTTCATAAATTTCTACTTTATCTTCTTCATATAAAGATTTTTGGGCTCCTTTCATAGATACTATGTCTTCTTCAGATGGTGCTTCTTCACCTGGTTCATCTATATCTACTTCTTCAAATTCTTCTTTCTCTTCTTCTTCAGGAAACTCTTCTTCTACAGGCAGTTGTATCAGTTCTTCTTCCTCTTCTTCCTCCTCTTCTTCCGGAGGTTTTTCCGCATCTTCGTCTTCCTCTATTTCTATTTTCTTTTTCATACTGTCTTCGGCAAGTCTTAAGATTTCATCTACGTCCATACTGTCTTTTTCTTCTACTACTTTTTCTTCTTCCTCCTGTGGAGGTTCTTCAACTGTTTTTTCTTCTTCCTCATTGCCTCCGGCAAGCCTTAAGATTTCATCTACGTCTATTTCTTTTTCTTCCTCTTCTTCTCCAGTCTCTTCTTCCGTTTCTTCTTCTTTGATTTCTCTGACAGGTTCTTCTATGACTTCTTCTATTCTTCTGGTTTCCTTTACGGATTCGACTATTTTGCCACCGAGTCTTCCAATTTCTCTTTTAATGTTATCTTCCAATCTATAATCATTCCTGACGAGAGTTAAAGCTTTTTCCAGATTATCTTTAGCCTGGTCTTTCATACCGGAAGAATCGTAAACAAGTCCTAAATGATAATAGGCAAGGCTGTCTTCAGGATGTATGTTTATAACCTTTTCAATTTGAGATATGGCAAGATCGTATTTGCCCTGTTTGCTGTAAACAAGGCCTATATGTAAGTTTGCTTCTTTATGGGTGAGTTCTGAAGCTATTACGAGCTTGAATTCTGCAAGAGCTCTATCCAGTTCATTCTTTTTAAGGTAAGCTTCTCCGAGTTTGCAATGAGCTTCTATCATATTGGGAGACTGTTCCAGCGCATTTTTATATTCATCAATGGCCATATCTGTTTTCCCCTGAGACATATAGGTATTTCCCAGGGAAACTCTGGCATCTACAAAATCCGGCTCAAAATCAAGAGCTTTTCTATAGCTCACAACTGCTTTTTCATATTCTCCTATTTTGGAGTGTGCTTCTCCCAGTCTATAATGTGGCATAAACTGGTTCGGATTTAATACAAGGCTTTCCTGATAATGTTGAATTGCAGAGGTTATTTGATTCTGTTTTTCGTAGGCAGCTCCAAGGTTGAGATGACATAATGGATCATGAGGATTTTTCTCCAGAACCCTCTGGAAAACCTTTATGGCTCTGTCAAACTTCTGCATATTTATATAGGCAAGACCTAAATTTTTATAGGCATTTTCATTTTCTTCATTGATTTCTATTGCTTTATTATACTGTTCTATAGCATCATCATTTCTTCCCATATCTGCATATACTTTACCTAGATCACAGTATGCCTGATCGAATTCAGGGGCAAGTTCTATGGCTTTCTGGAAGTATTCAAGGGCTTTTTCAGGATTATTACGGTTAACTGCATAGAATTTAGCCAGCTGGTAGTTGGCTCTCGCATGTTTCGGATCCAGATTGGTAGTTTTGAGATAATATTCAAAGGCATAATCATCTTCAGACTGAAGATCATAACATACACCTAGCTGGAAATGGGCATCTACATGATTGGGGTTAAGTTCTGTAACCTTCAGGAAACAATCTATAGCCTGCTCGAATTTTGCAAGATGGGTGTAGGTAATACCAAGTTGAAAATAAGAATTCTGGTCATTCGGATTCAGATTTATAGCTCTTGTAAATTCCTGTATGGCAGAATCGTATTCTTCCATATTGCTCCATGCTATACCGAGATGATAATGAGTAAGGGAATCATTCGGTTTAAGATCTATAGCTTTATGAAAACTGCTTATTGCCTGTTCATATAATCCTTCTTTATTATAGGCAAGTCCAATGTTAAAATGAGCATAAGCATCCTGAGGATTTAAATCTATAGTAACTTTAAAATGTTCTATCGCCTGTGCATATTCATCCTGGGTGTTGTATGCCATGGCCAGATGGTAATGGGCATAGGCGTCATTCGGGTCAATTTCAATGGCTTTTCTTAAATTTTCTATTGCCATATTATGCTGACCGAGTTTCGTATAGACCATTCCAATATTGAAATATGCTTCCGTATACTGAGGATCTAATTCTATTGCTTCCTGATACATCTGAACTGCAAAATCAAGCTGGAATTTTTTCTCGCATACCTGGGCAAGATAAAAACGTGGTTTCGGATTATTCGGATCTAAATCTATGGCTCTCTGTAATTCTCTTATGGCAAGGTTTAATTTATGCTGTTTTTCATAAATAAGGGCAAGACTGAAATTAACCTTTGCATTATCAGGCTGTATGGCTAAAGATTTTTCATATTCTTTTACGGCAAGAGGCAATCTATTCTGTTTTTCATATACAATACCGAGATTGTAATGAGCTTCTCCATAGGCAGGATTTAATTCCAGAGCTTTTTTAAAGTGTTTGGCTGCTTCGTTATAATCGCCGAGACGCAAATAAGCCATACCTCCGCCGCTGAAAGCTTCCCATAATTTATGATTTAATTCTATGGCTCTTTTATATCTCTCCAGGGCTTTTCTGAAATCTCCAAAGCAGAACTGCGCAAAACCAAGATTGTAATGAGCATAACTGTCATCATGATCAGAACTTACGGGCTGCTTAAAATTTTTTATGGCTTTTTCTGTTCTTTCTTTATAAAATTGAGCGACTTCCGGTTCGTATAGCCTTTCAGGAAGTATTGGATCCAGATCGATTGCTATCTGCCATTCGTTTTTGGCAAGTTCAAGCTCATCAAGAGTTGCATAGCACAACCCGAGATTAAAGTGAGCAGGTGCAAAATTCGGTTGAATTTCAATACACCTTTTATATTCTTTTATAGCAGAACTTACATTATTATCAGTATCATAAGCAAGAGCCAGACCATAATGTGCTTCAAGATTGGTTTCATCAACAGATATAATAGTTTGAAATTTCTTGATTGATTGCCCCAGGAGAGAACCTGTAGATATAGCCATAGTACATCCTAACCTTTCTAAAAATAAATATAAAATTAAGCAATGTTAAAGTATAAAGTAAATACTTTTATTCGTTATTTATCTCTTTATTCCTTCTGTTACATAATAGTTTCAAAAATTATATGGACCGTGACATGTAACGGATAATATGTGACCTATTATAGTGTATTTCATAACTTATTAGAATTTAAGTGAATAGTGAGTGGTGATTAGAATATGGCAATCACTCACTATTCACTACTCACTCATTAATGATGAATTGTTATGAAACTAACTATAATAAACATTTATTCCCATCTCCGTCAAAATATAACTTTCTCCAGTCATATTTTTTTAGAAGGATATTTAACAATATGATTGAATAGTTCTTAAATAGAAAATACGATTGATGGCAATTGTGGTAAGCATATTTGCTCTCGTGACGGGTAACGCGTGACATGAAGGAGCTTTCTCTGGTCAGTAATAGGCCGTCACTATTTTATATGTTAAGAGGTGAGAAGTGAAGAGTGAAGAGTGAAGAGTGAAGAGTGAAGAGTGAAGAGTGATAATAATATCACCCGTTACGCATCACCCATCACGCATCACACATCACACACCACCTGAACAAATTGATTAAAGGTAAAGAAATTGATCTCTGGGCTCTGGAAAGATATGACCTTCTTGAATACCTTAAATGGTCAAATGACAGAGAATTAATACATTTAACAGGAATGCCTGTTTTACCTAAATCGATGAATGAACTTGAAAACTGGTATCAACAGGCCATAAAAAACCCGGGTAATAAATTTTTTGCTATAAGAACAAAAGAGGGGGAATATATAGGTAATATAGAATTAAATTTCATTGACTGGATAAATAGAAATCTGGAAATAGGTATTCTTATAGGAAAAAAGAACTTTCGCGGGAGAGGCCTGGGGCTTGATGCGACTCTTACAGTATTGCATTTTATATTTGAACACCTGGATTTTCACAGGGTCTATCTTTCTGTTATAAGTTATAATAAACATGCAATAAATCTTTATGAAAAATGCGGATTTAAAAAGGAAGGCATAAAGAGAGAAGCCTTTCTTTACATGGGGCAATATGTAGATATTGTTGAAATGGCTCTATTGAAATATGAATTTGAAGAAATTAAAAATAATAAATTTAAAGATTTTTTTGAAGAAATTAAATTGGGTGAGTAGTGAGTAATGAATAGTGAGTAGAAAGCGGTAACCTTCACTCACGATTAGAGACTCACCGCTTAAAGGAGTAATGTTATGGTAAGAACAATAGAATTTATAGAGGGAACTGTTAAAATGATAGATCAGACAAAACTTCCTCTTATAAAAGAGTGGGTTATATGTAAAACTTATGAAGAGGTATCAGATTCAATAAAAAAAATGCATATAAGAGGGGCACCTGCCATAGGGGTTGCAGCAGCCTACGGTATGGCTCTCTGTGCACAGAATTCTGAAGCATCCACTATGGAAGAGCTTATGCAGGCTCTCTTTAGAGCTGCTGATGTTTTAAGGGAAAGTCGTCCGACTGCAGTAAATCTTTTCTGGGCTATTGAGAGAATGCTTAAAGTGGCAAATAATTCCATTCCATCTTCTTCTATTGAAGAAGTAAAAAAGATATTGATAGAAGAAGCAAAATATATTGAACAGGAAGATGTTTCCATATGTAAAGAGATAGGAAGGGCAGGTGCAGAAGTAATACCTCCTAAAGCCAGTATATTGACTCATTGTAATGCAGGAGCGCTTGCGACGGCAGATTACGGAACAGCCCTTGGCGTGATAAGAGCCGCTCATGAACAGGGTAAAGATATACATGTCTTTGTAGATGAAACCAGACCTTATCTTCAGGGGGCAAGGCTTACTGCATGGGAACTTATGGAAGAAGGTATAAATATGAGCCTTATAACTGATAACATGGCAGGCCACTTCATGAGTCGTCGTATGGTTGACCTTGTCATACTCGGAGCTGACAGAATTGCAGCAAATGGTGATGTCGTTAATAAAATAGGTACCTATTCTCTGGCAGTACTTGCAAAAGAAAATAATATACCATTTTATTCTGCTGCTCCTATTTCTACCTTTGATATAACTCTTAAGTCAGGTCTTGAGATTCCCATTGAAGAAAGAAATTCCCGTGAAGTTACTCATATTTTTGATATGCAGATAGCACCTCATGGAGTAAATGTCAGGAACCCCTCTTTTGATATGACCCCCGGAAGATATCTTACGGGAATAATAACGGAAAGGGGCATAATAAAACCTCCTTTCGAAGAAAATATTAAAAGGATTGTTGAGGGTTGAATGTTTAGAGTTTATCAGGTAACAGGCTCACAGGATGGACACCGGTTTGTTTGTTTTGATACCATGTCTCAACTTCTAAACTCTAAACTCTAAACTCTAAACTCTAACATTATGGATTACTTTAAAGCGGTATCAGAGGATGGACTGAAAAATATCTCTAAAAGTAATGTTATTTTACTTTACGGAGATCAGGATATACTCATGGAAGAACTACTGGAACGTATAGTAGATGAAACTGTTGAGAATTCTTTCAGGGATTTTGATTATATTCTGTTAAAAGCTGATTCCCTTAAAGGTGAAAAGGAAGAAGGTGAAAAAGCTCTCACTGTAAGTGATATAATAGAGCATCTGGAAGCATTCCCTTTCGGGGGAGGGAAAAAAGTCGTAGCAGTAAGGAATATAGAAAAACTGGATATGAACCAGAAAAATACTCTGGCAGGTTATGTTTTGACTATTGCTCCTACTTCTCTTCTTGTGCTTATGGCAACAGGTAAAGCAAAAGCAGGTGTTTCTTCTTTACTTGGAGCTAAACTGGAAAAAAGCCTGAAGTCCAGAACTGTTATAAACTGTACTTTAAAATCAGCTGATATGGTTAAATGGGTTTTACAGAAAACAGCTATGCTTACCGGTAAGACAATAGGACAGGAAGACAGTGCTTATTTACTTAAAAGAACAGGTACAGATCTCAGGCATATAACAAAAGAACTCGAAAAACTTTCATGTTTTGTAGAACCCAATTTCAGAATAAATAAAGAGGCTATAGCCATGTGCTGCCATCAGGAAGCTCAGTCAGGTGTATTTGATCTGACTGATGCAGTCGGACTGGGACAGACCATGAGGGCTCTCGGTATATTTTCAGAACTGATGAAGCAACAGGAGGAGCCTCTTAAATTACTTGCCCTGTTAAGTAATCATTTTAATCTCATAAAACAGGTAAGGGAGTTAAAAGAAAAAAGAATAAGTCCTGCAGGAATAACAGCTATCTTACAAAAAATGGGAGAACATCCTTATAGAGTACAGAAAGCAATGGACATCAAGTATTTCTCTCTTAATGGTCTGAGAAAAGTTCACAGATGGCTTCTTGAAGCAGATATAAGTATTAAGACTGGCCGTCAGGATCCTGAACATGTAATGGAACTTCTTATAATACTCCTCTGTCAGGAAGCCGCAAAAAAGAAGGCCAATTAGAGCCTATCGGAAAAGTAATATTTTTTCAAATCCTTTCTACTTCCAGGTTCTGGAGAAAAATATATACCGTATTACTGGGGTGAGCATAAATAATAAATATATGCTCTCGTGACGCGTAACGCGCAATGGTATTAAGATAAGAAAATGACGTTTTATTTCCCTCCCTTGAGGGAGGGACTAAGGGAGGGTGTCTTTCAAAGGTATGTAGCTATATCCATAAAAACACCCTCTCCTTAATCCTCTCCCTCAAGGGAGAGGAAACAAGAAGCCAATTCCTTACACAGAAATAGAATGAATCCTTAACTTAATGACATTGCGCGTAACGCGTGACGGGAGGATGCAATTTATTACATGCTCATGCTCAGGTCAGTAATGATATTTATTATGTAATTTTCATAAAATCTGACTGTTGACTGCTGATAGCTGAACGCTTACATATATTTTTCGGAAGAGCCTGTCAGTGGAAAGCTATAGGGCGACTTTTCGGATAGGCTCTTAAGAGTTGAGGGTTTAATATTAAGGGACTGTAAGAAAATAACTCTGGAAAATTATGGTTTTTGTCCTAGCGTCACGCGTTACGCGTCACGATTTTAAATATGACAAGGTTATTTTTTTACAACTCCTAACCATTAAAATCCATGTTATAAACCATCAATTCTCAACTCTCAATAAAAAACTACTCCTCCATAGCCAACAAAACTGGTTGCTTCTCCCATAGAAGGTATTTCGTCATGGCTGGTAGTATATTTAAGAAGTTTCCCTTTTTTTGCACCGAGAATTTTCACTGTACTCATTGTTGCCGTAATAGCACCTGCACCGCATGCATTGCCAGATTTGTCTGTTTCAGGAACTATTTCTTCTGATTTCATGGCAATCATAAGATCAACAATCTTTTTATCGTTTACATTTCTAACCCAGTCAAGTGCTTCATTCCCGATTCCTTTTTCAATCTGGCCGTAATGCATACCGTAATGTGTCAGATCTGTAGAACCTATAATGACGACTTCTTTATTGTAATGGGCCAGGACTTGGCCTGCTATTTCTCCTGTCTGTAAAGCACGTTTATCGGGCGGTACCATAATCGGTACTATCTGAGATTCAGGGAATAGATATTTTATGAAAGGCAACTGTACTTCAATGGAATGTTCTTTTTTATGAGGTGCCGGATTTTCAACAATTAATCCTTTACCTTCTTTAATTATATCTTCTGCAAGGGATTGATTTACTTCTATATTACCGAGGGGAGTTTCCCACGGCCCTTCTCTCCAGATAGAAGGTCCTGAAACACCATAGACATGAACGGCACCGAATATAAGAAACAGGGGAGATGATGTCTGTTGTTTTATTGCCTGAAATACCAGGCCTGCAGTACTTCCCGAATAAACCCATCCTGCATGAGGGACTATACCGCCAAATATTTTACTCTCTATTTTCTCTGTGAGATGTTCTTTTTGCAGACATTCTTTAAGTTCTGCAAGACATTGTCCTTTATCTTCCGGATAAAATCTTCCCGATACAACAGATTTTCTCACCATTTAAATAACCTCCTTTTACAGTGAATAGTGAGTCGTGAATAATGAATGGTTTGTAAATCACCACTCACCACTCACCACTCACTACCATAGCCCGCCTTAGAGGACTCGAACCTCCGACCTGCGGATCCGGAATCCGACGCTCTATCCAACTGAGCTAAAGGCGGATAATTAATTACGGATTTTATATACAGTCAGAATTATAGCACATTATCAGTTTTCTTTCAACCTGACAAAGAATAATTAGAGTGAAAAGTGAAATATGTGTTGTAAAAAAAACGCTGATAAAAAGAAATTGATAAATTAATTTATCGGTGTTATAATATTGAAAATTTATATATAGACAGGTAAATAATTCAATGGAAACCCTTGAAAAAATAGCGTTAGTAATAAAAAAAGAAGATAATTTTCTTATTACGTCTCATGTAAGGCCGGACGGTGATTGTATCGGGAGCGAGATAGCTATGGGCCTAATACTTGAAAAACTCGGTAAGAAATTTGAAATCATAAACCCCGATTGCCCGAAGAAAAGATTCGATTTTCTTCCTTTATTTGATAAGATAAGGTCATCGTGGGATAAAGAAGAAATATATAATGTATCTATCGTCCTTGATTGCGGAAAATGGAGCAGGATAGAGGAAGTAGCTTCTGTTGCCAGAAAATCTCCTGTTATTATTAATATGGATCATCACAGAGATTCTGCCGGTATAGGTAATCTTAATTATATAAATCACTGTGCTTCTTCTACAGGAGAAATTATTTTTTCTCTTCTCTCATATCTGGATATGAAAATAGATGAGCCTCTTGCTGAAAGTATATATACTGCTATCGTTACAGATACCGGTAGATTCAGATATTCCAATACTACTCCTGAGACTCACAGAATAGCTGCAAAACTGCTTGAAAAAGGGATTTCTCCGGAAATTATATGTACCAGAATAATGGCACAGGAAAGTCCCGGTTCACTCAGACTTTATTCGGAAATAAATAAGACACTCCTTGTTGAGCATGCCTGTAAAATAGCTTCCTATACAGTAACGGAAAAATTGCAGGAAGATTTTTCTCTCCATTCCCTTGAACTGGAAAGTGACAGACTCTTTGACGAACTTAGAACATTGAAGGGTTTTGAGATTTTTATTCTCTTTACGGAAATGCCTGAAGGACATGTGAGGGCAAGTTTCAGATCCAATAATGGTGTTGACGTCAGTCCTGTTGCAAGGTTTTTTGGCGGAGGAGGTCACAGACAGGCATGTAGCTGCATAATAAAAGGAACTTTAGATGCAGTTCAAGCGAAAGTAATGGAAAAGCTTATTATTAATCAGGGTAATATACCGAGGTAAGGACTTTAATAAAAATAAATCTGGCAAATTATTAGAATGATTGGTATCCTCGCGTCACGCGTTACGCGTTACGCGTCACGATATAAACTGTAAATATGATGTAGTTATTTTCTGATAACTCCTTATTACCACACCAGGTAAAAGAGTATCCAAAAAATTACGTATCATGTGCTTATATAAAGTTTCTGCTCCCGTAACGCGTCACGCGTTACGATATATAAGATTTTGGTTACTAATTTATCTGTTACGGTACTTAGTTCCTTTTTATATTGATAATAATTCTTCTGGTCAGTATAATTTATTATATAAATATGATAAAATATAGGAGTAATTATAAATATTCAGGGTAAAATTATGTAAAGAACATATTGCATCCCGTGACGCGTTACCCGTGACGCGTTACAATTATAACAAAGAGGATATTATTAATGGAAGAACAAAAAAAAGGTACATTACTTGTAATTGACGACTCCAGTGCTATAGTCTTACTTATTTCTACTATACTCAGAGAAGAAAAGTATGATGTAATTACTGCATTTACAGGAGAAGAAGGTATAGCTAAAGCTATTGAACATAAACCTGATCTTATTATACTCGATGTTATGATGCCCGGTATGGATGGTTTTGAAACATGTGTCAGACTGAAAGCAGAGTCTGTGACAAAAGATATACCTGTCATTATAGTTACTGCAGTAAATGATACACCGAGTAAGGTTTCCGGTCTTAAGGCAGGGGCATCTGATTATCTGACAAAACCATTTAATGCTCATGAACTGCTTGCAAGAGTCGGCTCCCAGATGCGTATAAAAATACTTCATGATGAATTGAAAGCCAGCAACATCCGGCTTACTATGGCTTATACAGAATTGAAAGAAACTCAGGCCCAGATGGTGCAAATGGCAAAATTGTCGGCCCTGGGAGAAATGATAGCAGGTATAGCTCACGAATTGAATAATCCTCTTACAGGTATAATAGGGTACACGGAATTATTACTTTCAAGTCAGGAAATTGATAAAATACGCACCAAACTTGAAAAGATTCATAAACAGGCAGAAAGATGCAGGAAAATCATACATAACCTTCTGAGTTTTTCCAAAGAACAGGCGCCGGAAAAAGCTATGTGTTCCGTGAATGATATGATTCTTCAGGTTCTGGAACTGGTAAAATATCAAATTACTTCTGACGGAATAATTGTAAATACTATGTTTGATGAAGACATACCTAATATGATGCTGGACAGGAATCAGATACAACAGGTGTTTTTTAATATAATTAATAATGCCCATCAGGCTATGAAACATATAGACAGGGACAGAACACTGACTGTTACAACTTCTATAGGTAGTCATAAGGTCTGTATTGATATAGAAGATACAGGAACCGGTATAGCACCTGAAAATATGGATAGAATTTTTGATCCCTTTTTCAGTACCAAAAATGTAGGAGAAGGTGCAGGCCTCGGATTGAGTATATGTTACGGCATCGTTAAAAAACATGGCGGAAATATAACGGTTAAAAGTACTGTTAATAAAGGTAGCATCTTTACGGTAGAGTTACCTTTTTCTCAACAAAACGAGTCTTCTTTGCATGATAAAGAGAATGTAAAAGTGTATATAAAAAAGTCTGTTCTGGTTATTGATGATGAGGAAGTAATCAGAGAGGTTGTCTGTAATGCCATTGAAAATCTCGGCCATAATGCAGATGGTTTCGGTGAAGTAAAAATTGCCCTTGAAGCCATAGAAAAGAAACATTATGACTTAATCTTATCTGATATAAAAATGCCTGATATAGACGGAAAAGGACTTTATGAATCTCTCAAAGAGAAGAATTCCGTTCTTGCCGAAAAACTTCTCTTTATGAGCGGAGATACTATAGGCCTGAAAGATGAATTTCTAAAACAATTTAAAGATAAAATTATAGATAAACCATTTTCAATAGCCAGATTACAGAACAGAATAAATGAGTTCTTTTCTAAATCTTTATAGAGTTAGATTGATGCAGTATTTATCATTGGAAAAAAGGATTTGTATCTATTTCTTCTTTAACGGTAGTTTTTCCCCCATGTCCTGGATAGACTGATGTAGAGCCAGGGAGAGAAAAGATTTTTGTCTTTACACTGTCTATAAGGGTGTCGTAATTACCTCCCGGTAAATCTGTTCTTCCTATAGAACCTGCAAATAAGAGATCTCCCACAAATACTTTATCTCCTGAGTAATAGGATATTCCACCGGGAGAATGACCGGGTGTATGTATTACTTTGATAGTATATTTTCCCATTTTCAGTTCTTCTCCGTCTTCTAGCAATCTGTCTGGAGGCGGAACTTGATCTATATTGAAGCCAAAAAAGAGAGCATGATGAGCTCCTTCTTTAAGCATTACTTCATCATTTTTATGAATACATACAGGGATATCAATAAGTTCCTTTAATTTTTTTAATCCTCCCGTATGATCAAAATGACCATGAGTAATTAAGATCCATTTGACTTTTAAATTTAATCTATCAATAGAATTTTTTATTTTCTCCGCATGTCCTCCCGGATCTATAACAACAGCTTCTTTTGTTTCTTCACAGCCGAGTATATAGCAATTCACATCAAGAGGACCTACATGTAACTCTTCAAATAACATAAGCTGTAATCTCCGTAAGAAATTTCTCTCTGAATATTGTATGAAATTACTGTTGAAACAGGAATTTTTAACTATGTCATAAACTTTGTGCAAATCTCTATTGAAATCTTATTTCATAGTAAGTTTACACAAAACATCTTACACTACCGGAATTTTTATTTGTATCTATAAGTAATTCTTCCTCTTGTGAGATCATAAGGTGAAAGTTCTACTTTAACCTTATCTCCAGGAAGGATACGTATGAAATGCATTCTTATTTTTCCTGATACATGGGCAAGAACCTGGTGTCCGTTTTCCAGTTCTATTTTAAACATCGCATTTGGCAGGGCTTCCATTACTTTCCCTTCCACTTCAATTGCTTCTTCTTTTGCCATAAATACCTCCTTAAATACAGGTCATTAAAGATTGTAGAGAGATTATATCCTTTATAAAAGGTAAAGTCAATAGACCTGTGAGAAGTAACAGTGAAAAGTGAAAAGTGAAAAGTAATTGATGTCTTATTTTATTCACTTTTCACTACTAAGTACTGTAAGAAAAATAACTCCGGCAAATTGTTAGAACGATTAGTATCCTC
>CAYSLJ010000048.1:0-4689 GCA_964431735.1 uncultured Synergistia bacterium
TTTAGACGTTTAATATTTTGCATCTATATAATTTATAACTCTCTTTTAATACGGGTACTAACTTATTTGGAGCCGTACTTAGAATTTCTTCACATAACATTCTCATCTTTTTCATAAATTCTTCATATCTTTAGATTATAATTCAAACAGTGAAAGAGATAAAACAAAGAAAGAAGGTGACAGAAATGATAAGGAGAGTGTTTCAGAGCAAGGTTCAGAAAAATGCCACTAAATGTTTAGGTTGTATTATAAGGGAGTTAGCTTTCATTACAAGTTTCCCGTTCTAACAAAAGCAAGTCTCAAATACTGAACAAAAGGAGATGACAGAAATGATTACAAGGTTTATGAATAGCTTGGGGTCTGGTTTTTTCTGGCCGTGGTAATCTAAATGGAAGGAAAGGAAATAACAAAGAAAGGTGGTGGAAGAAATGATTAAGAAAGTGTTTAACAGTAAGGTTCAGAAGGACAATGGCTCCTGCTGGTATTGCTTAATCAATGTTATAGCTTTAGCTACAAATATGCCTCATTAATCAATGAAAGGAAAGAAGCTTATGAATATACATCTTAACTGAAGCGGGCAGTAAATAAACTGCTCGCTTTATGATTCTAAGGGGAATTTTTCACTGGATTACCTGTCCTGTTTTTTTGCTGATATTTTGTTTGTAAAATCCGGTTAGAAAGTCGACAAAGAATCCGGTCCAAAAAACGACATAATCCTTCGACGTCGAAAATATCCTGACATATAAAAACCAGTCAGGAGGCAAGAAGGAGATGTTAAACGAAATGGAAAGAACAGTAATTAAGTATCTAAGAAAAAAGGGAAAAAGTTACAATGAAATAGGAGAATAGATAGGCTGTCACAGAGAAACAGCATCAAAAGTAATGAAATAACCAGTAGATAAAAAATATGAAAGAAAAAGAGCAGAGAATCAGGTTACTCCTTATCGCAAAGAAATAGAAGAATGGATAGAGAGTGGAATAAAAGTAAACCGTATGCTCGAGAAAGCCCAGGAAGAATTAGACCCTCCCTATACTGGATGCAGGAGTGTATTTTATGCTGAGGTATCGAAAATCCGAAAAGAGCTTAAGGAAAAATCTGTAGAGACATTTATAAGGTTTGAAGGATTACCTGGAGAATACCTGCAACTGGACTGGGGAGAAGTGCGTAATTTTCCCTTCAATCAGAAGGAAAGGCAGACCAGATATATATTTGCAGCCCGTCTGAAATATAGCCGTGTAATGTATGCAGAATTTCAAAAAAACATGCAGCTTGAAACACTTGTCAGATGTATAATAAGGGCTTTTGAGTATATAGGAGGAATTCCCTGGGCGTGTGTTTTTGACAATATGAAAACAGTGATAATAGGTAGAGATGAAGAAGGGAAGCCTATCTGGAATGAAGCCTTTAAGAAATTTTCTGTAGATATGGATTTTTATCGTCACATATGTGACCCTTACTGTGCCAATCAGAAAGGTACAGTAGAAAATCTAGTAAAGATAGTAAAGGGTAACTTTATAGAAGGCCGTGAATTTGTAGACGATACAGAACTGGAGAGACGTTGTAAAGAATGGTTGGAAAAAATAAATAATACTGTGTGCCAGGCACATAACAAAATCCCCTTTGAGCTACTGGGTGAAGAGCAGAAAAAGTTTACCTCCCTACAGACTAATTCAAAAGATTACGGAATTATGACAGTATGTAAAGTCAATCAGGAAAGTAGAATCCATTTAGAGTGCAATATTTATTCTGTTCCCACGGATTATGTAAACCAAACAGTAATAGTCCGTATGACAGAAGACCGGATTTTAATATATGATCCGAAAGGAACAAAATGTGTGGCAGAACACCGTCGTCTTTTTGGAAAAGGAGAAAAAGTGATAGTCCCGGAACATTATGAAGAGGTGCTGAAGAGAAAGCCTAAAGGCAGAGCAATGCTCTATAGAGACCATTTAATAAGTCAGGATGAGCAGATATATAACTTTATCTCAAATTTATGCAGACGTCGCAGAGGTGTAGAAGCCTTTGGCCCTGATATGGTAAAGATGTATGAACTGTATCAAAGACACGGTAAAGATGAATTTCTTGCTGCCATAGCACTATCTTCGGAATGGGAATGTTATGGTTCGGAATATCTGGAATATCTTCTGGAAATTCCGGCACAGGGCAGTAGACAGAATCTGTTACCCTTAAGAGGAATTCCGGTGCAAAAAGAAGTTGACCGCCCGATGGAAGTTTATATGAATTATGTGGAAGGCGGTGGCAGATAATGGATTTTCTTCTTAATAATTTAAAACTGAATAGAATAAAAGAAGTATACAAAGATTGGATAGAAAAAGCATCTAAAGAAGGTATGAGTTATGGAGATTTCCTTCGCGGACTTTTACAGGAAGAAGTAATATTCCGGGAAGAAAGAGGAATAAGAAAAAGATTGCGTCTGGCCGGATTTCCTTATGAAAAAACAATAGAGCAGTTTGATTTCCGTTTCAGACCGGAATTACAGAGACAGGTATTTTTAAACTATCTGGAAAATACCTTTATCAGCCAGGGACGCACAATTTCACTCATTGGTCCTGCAGGATTGGGGAAAACGCATCTTGGAGTGGCTATAGGGATAAAACATCTTACTCAGGGGTATGATGTTAGATTCTTTACCGTACAGGCTTTAATGAACAGAATATTACAGAAAAAAAGCCCTCTGGAAAGACAGAGAGAAATTAAGCTTTTGATAAAATGTGATCTTCTTATTCTGGATGAATTTGGATATCTTGCTCTTAATTACGATATAGGGCCTATATTATATGAAATAGTAGCTGGAAGATATGAGAAGAAGCCTTTAATTATTACAAGTAATAAGAGCTTTGTAGAATGGGGAAATATTCTTCAGGATTCCTCTCTTGCTGCAGCTCTTGTTGACAGGCTGCTCCACCACGGAGAGGTTTATTATCTTTCAGGAGAAAGCTATAGACTCAGGGGGAAAAAGATTGCTTCTCCGGATAAAGAAAACAAAGAGAAAAAACCTGATAAATAAAGTAATTTTAATTCATAGAAAGCGGTGATGTCAATTGATTGTATAACATTAGAACAGGTAATGGATTACGACATGTTTTATTATATGCGGTTCTTAAAAGAATCCAACAGAGTATAGTATTTTTTTCCGAAGGCATGTCGGATTTTCGACCGGATTCTTTTTAAAATTTGCGTACTTGACAAACGGAATTTACATAAAATGGTTCCGAAATTATCTGGAACGGTACCGGGTGCTATTATAGCAGGGGCACCTTCTTCTCTCCCTGCAGATTAATAACAGAGATATCCGGTTCAGATAATTTTGCTTTTTCCTCAAGTTCCTTTCCATACTCTTTTAAAAACCTGATAAGTAAAAGTTCCAGTCTTTTCCTGGCACTTTCAGGTGCTCTACAGACCAGTAATCTGCATTCCATAGGGCGTTCTTCATAGATTTTACACCATTTTTTTTCTTTGTCAAACATGATGCAGTAACCATCTTTACCTTTCGGGAGATAATAGGCTTTATCATCTATGATTTTTACTAAAGGAGGATTCAAACAGCAAAATCCGCATTGTTTGCAGGGATAAAAATATGACCATGAACTGGCAAAATTTATCATTTTATGAGGCCATGGAAGTTGAGGGATTTCTTCCCAGTTAATAGGTTTCCAGGGGAGAATAGCTTGGGGAGGTAATTTTATATTTTTATCATATTTCATAAAATCGATTTTAACCTGTCCAGCGATTTTTTCGCAGCAATGGCAACTGTTGTTACAGGATCTCTTGTTGCCTTTTCCAGATGAGGGATAGCCCTGTGATCTTTAAAACTTCCAAGTACTTCAACAGCAGCCTTTCTTACACCTGTTCCACTATCTTTTAAAGCCATTATCAGGTCAGGTATTACTACGTCATTTCCAATTTCTCCTATAGATAAAATAGCCTGTTTTCTTACCCCTTCATCGATATCTTCTTTTAACACCGTTATCAGTTCATTAATAATCTTCATCTCCCCGAGTTTCCCAAGAGATTCTATTGCACTTATTCTTACCGGAGAATGTTCGTCTTTAAGTTTTCTTATAAGGGGGGTAACGGCTTTCCTGTTACGCTGATTACCAAGAGCCAGAGCAGCTTCACGTCTCACATTCCAATCCAGGTCATTAAGTGCTTCTATGAGAGGTTCTACAAGCCTTCCATCCTGAATGTTCATTTGTACTATCTGACTTGAAGCCTGAGCTCTTTCAAAATCATCATTACTCTGTAACATATAAATAAGTTTTTCTATTTCATCCTTTGGTTCCTTCACAGGTTTTGGAGTGACTTTCTCGCTTACCTGTGGAGACTGGCCGTAGATTGCTTCATGTTCAGATACCGGTGTAACCTGATTAAATATAGTTCTCTGTCCCAGGCTGGCCTGGGCAAAAGCTGAAGAAATCTGGGCAGGATTCATAGTCCGTTCAACGTTCTGGCCCGTTACCTGAGGATAAGCAGGAGGACGGCCATATGGTGTCTGCCCGTAGGGGGTATAACCATATGGATAAGCGGGCTGTCCATAATGACCGGGTACCTGTCCATAATGGCCGGGTACCTGTCCGTAATGGCCGGGTATCTGTCCGTAATGGCCGGGTATCTGCCCGTAAGGATTTGGTACCTGCCCGTAAGGATTTGGTACCTGCCCGTAAGGA
>CAYSLJ010000048.1:4789-18466 GCA_964431735.1 uncultured Synergistia bacterium
CTGCCCGTAAGGATTTGGTACCTGCCCGTAAGGATTTGGTACCTGCCCGTAAGGAGGAGGTGCCTGCCCGTAAGGATTTGGTACCTGCCCGTAAGGAGGAGGTGTCTGCCCGTAAGGAGGAGGTGCCTGCCCGTAAGGAGGAGGTATCTGCCCGTAGGGAGGAGGTGCCTGCCCGTAAGATTTTCCTGTGTCAGGTCTGGCAGATACTCCGGAAGGTTTTACAGGAGTAACAGAGGTTTTTTCCTGTTGAACCGTCTGTTTAACGGGTTCTTCTGGCTTTTCAATGGCCACTGTCTCAGTTTTTTCCCCTGTCATAGGTTGAAGTAATAATTTATATGCATCAAAATAATTTTCCTTGCAGAAATTAAGCAATTGTTCTTTCATCTCTTTAGCACTTGCATAACGTTTATCTGGTTCATTTTCAAGGGCTTTCATAACTATTTTTTCAAGTTCCGGAGAAAGCCAGTCCCTGACCTGTCTTATAGGCTGGAAAGAAAATGGAATTGGTACTATACCTGTAAGAAGGTGGTGCATTGTTGCCCCCAGAGCGTAAACATCACTCCTGGGTTCAGGGTTACCTTTATATTGTTCCAGAGGAGCGTAACCTTCTGTGCCTACCGCTGTTTTTTGCGTATCTTTCACAGGATTTATTACCCGTGCAATACCAAAATCTATTAGAAAAATTCTGCTTTCTTCCGATTTTAATATTACATTGGCAGGTTTCAGATCTCTGTAAAGGATAGGATGAGGTTTGTGATTATGCAGATACGATAAAACATCACAGAGCTGTACTGCCCATATTACCACAAATTTTTCAGGTACCTGAGAATTACATTTTCTGAGGAAACTTTCCAGATCTTCTCCTTTTATGTAATCCATTACAAGATAATAATTGCCTTTATCTGTAAAGTAGTCTGTTATACTCGGTATATTGGGATGATCGAGCCTTGCCAGTATTTCAGCTTCTTCTCTGAATCTTTTTATGGCATATAATTGCTGTTCCGATGCTTCACCCTGGTTAAACATTACTTTTATAGCACGAAGTTTTCTCTCAGGTATGTCTTCCGCAAGGTAAACCATACCCATACCGCCGGCTTTTATAGTTTTTATTATTCTGTAACGTTCTTTTAAAATAGCATTTTCCATAATTATTCCCTCATTATTATTATACCCTATAATCGGCAAAGAGTGAAGGGTGAAGGGTGAAGAGAAAAATTAATTATTAAACAATTATAGTTCTTTCAGAGAAGATTAAATCCTGCAAATTATAGATGCTTTTATAATATAATATATTTAATAACTTATTAGAATTTAAGTGAATAGTGAGTGGGGAGTAGAATATGGCAATGTCACTCACTACTCACTCATTAATTATGAATTGTTATGAAATTAGCTATAATTTACAACTTGCTGTTTATACGGTATATATTTTTCAGAAGAACCTGGTAATAGAAAGCTATGGGGCGACTTTTCGGATAGGCTCTAAGGACTTTATTATGGATATTTATGAAATTTAATATTTATAGTGCTATATGGCACATAAAAAAAATATAAATTTTTGTAAGATTATATTGCAGGTTCACAATCTTCGTGTCACGCGTAACGCGTCACGAAGCCCTTGATTTAACAGGTTATGAAACTACTAATAAAATTAACTATATTTTATAGAAAATTAACTATATTTTATAGAAAGGAGAAATGTATATGAACTACATATTTGATCTCAAAGAAGAGAAATTTAATAGAAGCAGAATAGAATATACTTCAGAGGAAACAAAAGAAAGGATGGAATTTGCCCTGTCTGCAATCAATTTCAATCAGGGACTCATACAGTTTGCTGAAACAAAAGCCAATACCCTCCTTGTAATAAACAGTATTTTTCTTGCTACTGTAACTGCTATGATGGATATAAATGTAGCTGAAACTCTCTTCAATACAATCTTCGGTACAGTAAGACTACTGTTCCTGGTAACAACCGCCTGTTCTATTATTACCTGTCTTATGGTAGTAATGCCAAAAAGTGATGATAATTCTATGTGCGGAAAAAAAGATTTAATATTTTTTATGGATATTTTAAGTTATCGTAACAGTGATAATTATACCTTTGAGTTCCATAAAACAAAGACAGCCACTCTTATAGATGATCTGCTCAGAAGAGGCTATATGACTGCATCTATAGCAAAAGAAAAGTTTAACCGCTATAAAGTGGCTCAAATTATGACATTTATTTCAACTTTTTTCTGGCTTTCAGGTACATGTATCTATTATTTTAAGTAAAATTTTTGCTGAAGTAACTTCACAAAAAAGCTTGCACGATTTTTTAAAGATTAATTTTTTACAGGTTTTATTATGTCGGGAACGGTAAATTCCTTTATCATAATATTTTCTTTTGTCTTTTCCAGAAGTTTTTTTGTATCTGCCGGTATTTTATTTTCCAGTCCATGATAGGGAGCCATATCGACTCCTCCTTCTATCATATCATAAAGGTATTTATCCTTGAATTTACCTGATTCAAGATCTTTTATCATACCTGCAATCGATGTATCCACCTTTAATACCGTGCTTGTAAGAACAGTATCAGGCGCAAGTTCATTCTGATCTGCAATACCGCCTATGGCATAGATTTTCTTTTCCTTACATGCCTGAATGCAGCCGAAGCTAATACCGTCGCCGTTACAGTAAACTACATCTGCTCCCTGTTCTATCTGGGCAATAACAGCTTCTTTACCTTTTGCAACATCATCCCATTCATTCAAATAAGTAATAAAAACCTTTATGTCAGGTTTTACTGCTTTTGCTCCCAGTTTATAAGCTTCCAGAGCCCTGACTACATCAGGTACATCAAATCCGCCTGTAGCACCGATTTTATTGGTTTTTGACATGGATGCTGCAAGCATGCCGGCAAGGTATCCTGCCTGATGGGCAGGCCAGTCGTAAATAGTAACATTCTCTTTGCTATCAATACCTGTGGCCCAGCCGAATTTTATTGCAGGATAATCTTTCGCCACTTTTTTTACTGCATCACCGTAATTAAAACTGTGGGCAAGTATTAAATCATATCCCTGGGAAGCATAATCTCTTATGGCTGTTTCTGCGTCTGCAACAGAGACATTTTCCGAATAACTGAATTTTATACCAAGATTCTTTTCAGCTTTCACAAGTCCGTCATATCCGGCTGCATTCCAGGAAACATCATTGATTTTTCCGGGCATTATCATAGCCACTTTCCATTGCTTTGCAGAACCTGCAGGTTCTGCTGAAGGAGTTGCTCCTGATATGGCGTCTGGTTCTGTTGCAGGAACAGGTGTTTCTCCTGTTTTCTGGCATGAAGAAAAAATAACTAAAAAAAATAACAGCAAAATACAGCTATATGTTTTCATAAATTCTCCCCTTTCTTATATTTACTATACTTTTGCACTTTTTTATAATTTCCTTGTTTTTACTGACTTTATATTACCACGACAGATAAAAGAGTATCCCAGAACCCTGGATTACACCTGTCTCCGGCCGGGCTCTGGAGAAAAAAATATAATCCTCTTGCAATGAAATTTGTTCTTACAGGCATCTACGATTTTGCCTCTATTTACTGACCTGATCATAAGCATTTAATAAAGGTCTTCCTCCCGTCACGCGTTACGCGTTACGCGTCACGAGAGCATATATTTATTATTTATGCTCACCTCAGTAATTTACAGATCTCTCTGAATACGGATATTTTTTTCTCCAGAGCCAGGCCGGAGACAGGCTTTTGAGATGGATACTAACTTACCTGTTGCGGTATTATAGTTAAATAGGTTCCGGGTTTTAATCTTCCTGACCCGACACCTGACACCTGAAAATAGATTGTTTTTTACAGTTTTTAAAATCTGCAAAAGTATAGATATTTATCCACATTTATTTATCAGCATCCATGTTAGCTGTCGGTGTATTTCATGACTTATTGGAATTTAAGGGGGCATGACATGTTACGGGTTTATGTTTCTGCATATCACCCGTATTATTTCTGTCCACTGTTGATAAGTGACTATAACCAATTTTTTTACCTGCTTTTTGTAGCTACCGTCTTCCATGAGATACCACCTCTGGATTTGAAACTACCTGTTACTTCAATCCATTCCGGTTTACAGACCGTCCATATATCTTCCATAATATTATTGGTTATAAATTCACCGAAATCTTTTTTGTTTCTGTAGGACATGAGATAGATTTTAAGAGATTTTGCTTCTATTAAATATTCATCGGGTATATATTTGATAAGTATATCGGCGAAATCCGGTTGCCCCGTAACAGGACAGATGGATGTAAATTCTCCTTCCTGATAAAATTCTACCGTAAAATCATTGTCACAGTATTTATTACGGAAAGTTTCCAGAATGTCTCTGGAAGGTTCATTAGGATAATTTTTCACTACCGAGCCTAAAAGTGTTAGTTCCTTATATTCACCTGTTTTTTTCATAATGAATTTATAGTATTATATTTATTTAATAGTGTCAATAGAAATTTATTATACAGTCAAATTCTGCATGAAAGTTAACAAAATATTAACAATTTATATAACACATGTTGCAATTTTTGTTATATACTGTAAATGGATAAGTACAGGTGAAATTACCTGACATTAATTTTCCGGAAATAACAGGGGATTTTCAGAAAAGAAATTCCTATTGGAGGTTTTAAATATGAAAGTTGGTTTTAATGATTTTAATTCTAACTGGGCACAGGTTTCAGACAGGAAAAGTGTTCCCAGAAAAAAAGAACTGTCAGAAGGAATTACTGAGACATTTATACCTTCGTCACAGGAAGAAGTGGTATTTCCAAAACAGATATCTATAAATCTGGGAAAGATACATACTGGCGGTGCAATCTGTCCGGGACTGGGAAAAATTGATGAAGTTTGCCTGAAATTTCCTGAAGAAATCAAGCAGAATCATAAGACAGCTATGACAGAAGGTATGATGGGAACAGGGACTTTAGGATGGGTTATAGCAAACGGTAATGATATCAAAGGAGGGTCTGAAGGGGTAAGGCCGGCGAATATTCAGACAATGTTTGATAAATACTGGGACGGAACGAGTGAAAATCATCAGATATCTTTAGTTCAGACAGGTGGAGGCATACCGGGAGCGATTGCAATTAAGGACCTGCCATGGGACGTACCTGCTATGCCGGTAAAGGATATACCTCCGTTCCCTGTAATGCCCCTTGAGTTATAATTTATTATATGATAGAAAAATATAATAGTGTCAATAAAGATTTTGGCCCCTTTGAATTTAAAGAAAAGGGGTCAAAATTTATTTCTTATTTATGTCCTGTTTCTACAGAAGAGGAAGCAGATAAAATATTAAATAGATTGAAAAAAGAATTTTACGATGCCACTCATATATGTTATTCTTATAGAATCGGTCGTGGTATAGAAGAGTATGTCAGAATAAATGATGCAGGAGAACCTTCAGGCACTGCAGGAAGACCTATTTATCTGGAGATTATCAGACGGGATCTGTTCAATGTTCTCCTTGCCGTTATCAGATATTTCGGTGGTATTAAATTAGGAAAAGGGGGATTGCAGAGAGCCTATTCCGGCGCATCGAGGAATGTAATAGATATATCTGATATAGTTATCTGTGAAATAAGAAAAGAAGTCTCTCTGTCCGTTCCTTTTAATCTTATCGGTGACATAATAAATATGGCAGGCAGATTCGGTATGAAAATATTGTCTCAGGAATATACACAGGAGGGAGTATCCATGTTTCTTTCCGTTCCTGCAGGAAAAGTAGAGGCATTTCAGACACAATTAACAGAAAAAACAGCCGGAAAGATTCAGATAGTAATTGGTGAGTAGTGAGTAGTGAGAAGAAGTTAGTCCCATTCACTATTCACCACTCACTACTCACTAAATATTAACCTTTTGAAGTGACGGTATTTCACTTTCCGAATAATAAACAACCTTGACTATCGTACCATAATTTGTCGTCCAGTAGAAGAACTCAACAGGCTGTCCCGGTTTGACATCTTTTATGGCATTCCAGAAATCTGCAAGAGATTTTACCGGATAATAGGTTAAGTTTATAAGTATTCCTCTTATTGTTCCCTTATGTGCTCCCCAGGCTTCAGCAGAACTGCCTTCCAGAACATCACTTACATATACACAATCCGGAGATGCCCATGAATAGGATGTTTCGTAAACAGTCGGACTGTTTGGCTGTATGACCATACCGGCAAAAGTAACATATTCTTTCGGTCTCAGGGAACCTCTTTCCAGAACATCCAGATCAAGTTTGACCTGCTTTCCCATACGGCACAGGAGAAATGAGCATTTTTTACCGCCGAGATTTCTCATGGTAGATAAAAAATCTGCATTATTCACAGGTATTTTATTATCAACAGATATGATTATATCACCCGGCATAAACCCGCTTTTCTCAGCAGGGCTTTCTTTGAGAATAGCCGTTACTAAAATAGATTTTCTCGGAAGAGAGACATAGAATGTTGCTCCGAAATCTTCTATTGCTCTGTCAGGATTTATCTCTTCTATTGTTGCACCAATCCATCCCATACGGCCGGCATAGGGAAGTTCTCCTTTTATGACCTGTTCTATAATCGGTTTTAACTGATTTATTGCAAGACTCCAGCCAATTCCATGAGTATCATTTGTTACTGCAGTATTAACTCCTATAACAAGTCCGTCTTCAAGAGATATAAGAGGCCCTCCGCTGTTACCGGGATTTATGGCTGCATCTGTCTGAAGGAAAGAACCTGCAAAATCACCGGGAGTATTGGTTGTGCTTGAAATAATGCCTTTTGTTGCACAGTATTCGAGTCCCATAGGGTTGCCGAATGTTCCAACCGAAATACCTACAGATGTTTTTTCGGAATCCCCCATTACGGCACAGCTTATACCGGGAGATACACCTTTTTCACTCAATTTGAATTTTAATATACCGAAATCATATATAGGATCTATATATACTGGAAGAGCCTGAAATCTTTCTCCGTCTTTAAAACTTATTTGAAGTGAACTGATACCGTCTCCTATAACATGCTTATTTGTTCCGACAAAAGCATAGCCTGTATTTTTATCTATGTGGAGAACAAACCCGGAACCGGTCCATGAACCACGGCTGGATGTTTCAAGGGCTGTAACAGTACTTCCGTAGATTCGAACTGTATACTTTTCTGCTTCTTTAAAATAGCTCTCTTGATTTGTCTGTGCCATTACAGAAGAGGAAATTAAAAATACCAGAACAGTCAGAATATAATATTTTATCTTCATGAAAATCACTCCTTAAATAATTTGTAGGTTTTCAGCTATCAGCAGTCAGCTTTTATTAGAATTACATAGTAAATGTCATTAAATATTAGACTATTTATATAATCAGGGCCTGTAATCTTTAACTGATAGCTAACTGATGAACGCTTACAATAATTTTATAAAACGTCCAGACTGGCTCCTGTTCACTAAACACTTGGTAGAGATACATGTGCTCTTGTTCCTTTACCTGCTTCACTTTCTATAATGAAGTTTCCCCCTGCAAATTCCACAAGTCTTCTGGTAATGATAAGTCCGAGTCCTACACCCTGTTGTTCATATATTTTTCTTTCAAATTGTATATAGGCACCTATATCGGCAATTTGAACGGGAGTCATACCTCTGCCTTTATCGGTAACATAAATATGAAACATGTTGTCAAATTCGGTAATTATATGAACAGATTGGCCTGATGAAGAAAATTTAAATGCATTATCAAGCAATTCTTCCAGTATTTTTTCCAGATTTGTTTCTGAAATATATACAGATCCATCCTGTAGTTCCAGTATTAAATCATTTTCTCTATTTTCCAGCTTTGCTTTTTTTAAAGCTACATGGGATATAATATGTTCTACAGAGTTTATATTACCCTGTAAAAGTTTGATTCTATCTAAATTCGCTTCAGCCAGTTCAAGTTCTGCATAGAGCAGTGTATTCTGTATGAGTCTGTGAAGTCTCTGACCTGAGTTGTAAATTTCCTGTACCAGTTCAAGTAATTCTTTTCTATCAATTGTTTCATATTCGTTTATCAATATTTCAGAGAGACCCAGTATGCCATTGAGAGGTGATCTGAACTCATGCGGTAAAGCTCTGGCAATAGAAGTTCTGAGTTCATCAAGTTTTTCCCTGGATTTATTATGAATGATTTCCTGTTTTTTTAATCTGGTATTAATTGCAGAGAGAAGTTCTTTTCTTGTGAAAGGTTTGGTTATATAATCATCTGCTCCCAGTTCCATACCCTGTCTCTGTTCAAACCTGTCAGCTTTTGCAGTAAGAAATATAAAAGGTATGGTTGCCGTTAAAGGGTTTTTTCGTAATTCACTGAGAACACAGTACCCGTCCATTTCCGGCATCATTACATCACATATAATCAGGTCAGGTAATATTTCTTTTGCTCTGGCCAGACCTGATAACCCGTTTTCTGCCCCTGAAACCTGATAATTTTCAAATTCCAGAGTTTTTAATATATTTCCAAGAACAGATGGTTCATCTTCTATTACAAGAATTTTTTTCACGTTTCATCTCCTTTACAATTATTTTAAAACTATAGTAATGTTCATTTTTATAAAGCTTTAGATAAAAAAAGCCATTTATCTAAATGATTAGCCGATGGGAATATTAATAGTTACAGTCGTACCTTCTCCTATAAGAGATGATATATTTATATTTCCTTTATGAAGTTCCAGACACCGTCTGACAATTGTAAAACCAAGACCTGCCCCGGGTATATTACCGACATTTTTTGCCCTGTGAAATGCCTCGAAGACCATGTCATGTTCTTCCTGAGGGATACCTATGCCTTTATCTTTGATAATAAAAACAATTTCTTTATCCTTGCAGGTTAAATTACATGTCACAGGTGTTTCTTCAGAAGAATATTTCAGGGCATTTAAGAGAATATTTAAAAGAATATTTCTGAGCAGCCCTTTATCAACAGATACATTATTATATATACCTTCATAAGAGAAGGTTATTCTGTTTCTGGAGACTTTTAATTCATCTACCAGAGATATGCAGAATTTTTCAAGATCTACAGATTCCGGTTTGAAGGTCAACCTGCCTGAGTCAACTTTACCGAGAATAGAAACATTATCAAGTAACATGGTCATTCTATCTATTGCATGTTTAATACTGCAGTAAATTTGATTTTTTTCTTCTTTTACAAGTTTTTCACTGTAATTTTCAAGTAATTCTATAGAAGATAAAATAGTCGTCAGAGGTGTGCGAAATTCATGTGATACAAGGGAAATAAAACGGGACTTCAAGAGTTCCAGTTCTTTTATCTTTTCATTGGAAATACTGACTTCTTTTTGTTCCAATATTTAAAAACCTCCATTTATTATAAAATTTAGTTCGACATAATAATGGCAAAACCTTTTTCTAAAACCTGTCCCTGGCCGTGCTCTTCCAGAAAAGATATGATCCTGTTGCGTGGTAAACTGGTTTTGCAGACTGTTAATATTTTGCGTCTATATAATTTATAACTCTCTTTTAATACGGCATATCTTTTCCTCCAGAGCCCGGCCAGGGACAGGAGTGAGTGCCATATTTTTTTTTTGGTACCAATTTACCTGTTGCGGTACTAAGTTATGAAATATATTATAAACTATAATTTTAAACAACTTGCCCGCAGAGCGTTAAGAATTGTAAGAAAAATAACTCCGGCAAATTATTAGAACGATAGTATTTTCATAGTTCAATATCTAAAGGAAGAGATATTGAAAAAGTTGTCCCTTCTTTTTCCGTTGAAGTGAAGGTAACTTTCCCTCCCAGATAATTTTCTCCGAACAGTTTCATACTGTATGTACCCATACCTCTTCCTTTTCCTTCCTTTGTGCTGAATGAACGTTTGAATATATTAAGTGCTATATCTTCAGGAATTGCACCTTTATTATGTACGGAAAATACCAGATGTACTCCATCTTTTTCGGCATACACTTTTACCGTTCCGTCTTTTTCCGTCGCTTCAAGTGCGTTCTTAATCATATTAATAAGAACTCTCATAATAAGAGCTGTTTCTGTAGCAAAAGATATGTTACCGGTATTATTATGAAAAACTATATGTTTATTCTTTTTAAATTTATTATTGCCGAAAAGTGTTTCCAGCCTGTTAAAAATATGCTCTGCATTTACACAGGTAGTTTTTATAGTTAATTCTCCTTTTTCAGCCAGATAAAGATTATATTGATAGTTAAATTCCTGTTTTAAATAATCGGACAGTTCTATTATTTTATTTGCAGCTTTTACGGGATCGGTATTTTTCAGCATCTGAGTCCATCCTATAAGTCCTGTAAGTATATTATTAATATCGTGAAAAAATACCTTTTCCAGAACTTCGCGCCGCTTTATTGAACTTATATCCTGTAAAACAAATATTAAGAATTTGCAGTCATTTATATTAACAGGTGTAACATGAACCTGAAATTCAATATTTTCCAGTCTGTTATTTTTGTACATGACCATATTACATTCACCTTTTACTGATTGCGATGTGGCCTGACAGCTTAAAATAGAAATAACTGCTCCGCATGTATTACAGTATCTGGACGTTCCGCATCTGCCAGGCCCTTCTTCAGCATGAATACAGTTCAATAATTCACCCGGTCTCATCCCTGTAATTTTTTTCGATTCTTCTGTTCCCAGAACATCAAGAATCTCTCTGTTCCCGGCGAGTATCTGACGATGTTCATTTAAAATAATAACAAAGCCTTCCACAGACTCCAGAACAACCTGTATAATAGGATTATTTATGGCAAAATCTATCTGTTTTTTTAGATCTTCTGCCGGTGCTCTTTCGGGAGAAGCAAAATAAGTCTTTATATATTCGTCTGTCTTTTTGTTTATATGGTCTGTCATAAATTCCTCTTATCTACACTATGATATATTTCTTTTACTAACTGACATTTTCTGTTCGTTTATACCGCCCGGTCCGGCAGGGTTCATATATAATTTTCTTGTCTGTTACGGTTCTATATCACCTTTACCGGTAAATTGTGAACATTTATCCTCCGTCAACCATTACTGTCAGACATATTTTATCTTTATCTTTCACTTCAGTATTCATAGCAACAGGTATGTCATTTAAAAAACACATTATAAATTCAAGTTCTTCTTCTTTATATCCTTGTTCCAGAAGTAAATCTTTTATATTTTTTTTTCTGTCTGTGTATATTTCGATTTCAGAGTTTCCTCCGGCTTTTTTCAGAGGCCCTGTAATGGAAATATGTACCTTCAAAAATAAAACCTCCCTTCAGGAAAACTATTGTAGTGAGTATAAATAATATATATCTGCTCCATTGCCGTGTAACGAGAGGAAAACTTTTATTAAATGTTTATGGTCAGGTCAGAAAATATATGTTAAACTCAATATCATATATATCATATATATATTATATTCTGTCAAGTCCTGAGAGAGAAAAACCTTGCTAAGGAATAGTAAAAATGTTAAAATATTTGTAGGCGTTCAGCAGTTAGCAGTCAGCTTTTATTAGAATTACATAATAACTATCATTAAATATTATTTTTTAGACTATTGATATAATCAGAGCCTGTAATCTTTAGCTGATAGCTAACTGCTGAACGCCTACAAATAATTCAACTTTGAGGTGATTATATTGAAACTTGTCGAATGTGTTCCAAACTTCAGTGAAGGAAGAGATAAAGCTGTAATAGGAACTATAACAGATGAAATTGCCTCTATCCCGGATGTAATGCTTTTAGATGTTGATCCAGGTATAGATACAAACAGAACTGTAGTTACATTTATAGGTCCACCGGAGCAGGTTAAAATTGCTGCCTTTAATGCCATAAAGAAAGCAGCTGAATTGATAGATATGTCAAAACATAAAGGTGCCCATTCCAGAATAGGGGCTACCGATGTATGTCCTTTTATACCTGTAAGTGAAGTAACTATGGAAGAATGTGTAAAACTTGCGGAGGAACTGGGACACGAGGTATGGGAAGAGTTACATATACCTGTTTATTTATATGAAGAAGCTGCAAGATTGCCGGAAAGAAAAAACCTTGCCTTTATAAGAAAAGGGGAATATGAAGGACTTGAGGAAAGATTTAAAGACCGTGCCTGGGCACCTGATTTCGGACAGCCGGTCTTTAATGTAAGATCCGGGGCAACCGTAACAGGAGCAAGAGAATTTCTCATAGCTTATAATGTAAATTTGAATACAAAAAATAGAACAATTGCAAATGAAATCGCTATGAATATAAGAGAGGCCGGCAGAGCAAAAAGGGATGAATATGGTAAGATCTTAAAGGATGATGCCGGTAATACTATAAAAATACCCGGCAAATTAAAATGTTTAAAGGCAGTGGGCTGGTATATAGAAGAATACGGTCAGTGCCAGGTTTCAATTAATCTTACCTCTTACAGGGTAACACCACCTCATATAGCATTTGAAGAAATAAGAAAAGAAGCAGATAAACTCGGAGTCATTGTGACAGGAAGTGAATTGATAGGCCTCATACCTAAAGAAGCGCTGATTATGGCAGGAAGATATTTCCTTGAAAAACAGGGAGCCTGTCCGGGAATACCGGAAGAAGAAGTGATTAACATAGCTGTAAAGTCTATGGGACTTGATCAGCTGTCTCCCTTTTCTCCTGAAAAGAAAATTATAGAATACAGAGTTTTAAAAAGGAAAACCATTATAGATCTGCCAGTAAATAAATTCATAGATGAGTTATCCAGTTCATCTCCGGCACCGGGCGGAGGCAGTGCCGCATCATTATGCGGTGCTATAAGTGCTGCTCTTTCTTCTATGGTAGCAAACCTGACTTTTGGTAAAAAAAGTTATGAAGAAAAATGGCCCGAAATGAAACTATTATCCATAGAAGCACAGGAATTAAAGAATAGCTTTCTGGAAGGTGTATATAAAGACACTGAAGCATTTAATCAGGTTATGGAAGTTATGGCTCTTCCAAAGAAAACAGAAGATGAAATGAATATCCGCAATTCCGCACTGGAGGAAGCCACTAAAAAAGCTACATTAATACCTGTGAGTATTTTAAAATATAGTCTCAGAGCTCTTGAATTAGCAAAAAAAGCTGCTTTAGAAGGCAATATAAATTCTATAAGTGATGCAGGGGTTGCAGCACTTACAGCTTATGCAGCATCAGAAGGAGCCTATTATAATATAAAGATAAATTTGAAATCTATAAAAGATACGGATTTTACAGATAAAATAGAAAAAGAAGTAAACCAGATTTTGAATAAAATTAAAGATATGACAAGAGAAGTAAGAAAAATGGTGCTGGAAAAATTAAGTAAATCCTGATATCTGTGTAATCATAATTTCATGGACCCATGGCGGAAATGCTGATAGATGATTTATTATGGCTAATAATAATTTATACTTTTGCAGATTTTAAAAATTGTAAAAAAAATAATTTATTTAATTTTTATGTGTCAGGTGCCGGGGGGAAGATTAAAATTCAGAACCCAGAAACCAGAATTTATATAAAGCCAGTAAAAACAAGGAAATTATGAAAAAGTGAAAAAGTATAGTAAATAATTTAATAAAGAAATGGAGAGTTATTCTATGGCAAAAAAAATAAAAAAGAAAGATAGTATAAAAGAGAAATCTGAAGAAGAGAAGAAAGAAAAGAAATCTCAGGAAGAGAAGAAAGAAAAGAAATCT
>CAYSLJ010000048.1:18566-42887 GCA_964431735.1 uncultured Synergistia bacterium
ATGAAGACGAATATGAAGATGAAGACGAATATGAAGATGAAGACGAATATGAAGATGAAGACGAATATGAAGACGAAGACGAATATGAAGACGAATATGAAGATGAAGACGAATATGAAGATGACGACGAATATGAAGATGACGACGAATATGAAATAGCTTCTGTACAAAAAACTAAAGCTTTTTTGCCGGGAAGTTTTTCACTGTCAGATGAAGATATAGAAAAAATTGTAGTAAAAATTAGCTCAATAAAACAGGATGGTAAACATGGCATAAAAACCAGAGAAACTATAAATGACCTGGCTTATGCTCATAGCCTTGAATTAATAAAAGTACTTATACCTGCAGCAAATCTGGATAAGAAAAAACCTTTTCCTGATTATCTTGTATGGCTTTATGAAAATCTGGCTGCCAGACTTGTTGAAGTATTTAAAAAATCAGAGCCGGAAAAACGTGATCCTCCAGAAGTAGTCAAAGGTTTTGAAGCTCTGGTAAGTGATTTTAAAGGTAAAAAAGAACAATAGAGGTAAAGGGTGAGGAGTGAATAATGAATAGATTCTATGCCAAACTTCACCCTTCACACTATAAACTTTTTCTTGACACTTAAAAAAAAGTGTGTTTTAATAAAAATATATTCATGAGAGGATATAATATTATGAGATTTCTCATAGTAGATGACGAAATTACCAGTAGAAAGATTTTACAGAAAAGTCTTAAACCCTACGGTGCCTGTGATTTTGCTGTTAATGGTGCTGAAGCAATAATATCTTTTAAGAAAGCTCTTGAAGAAGATTGTCCATATGACTTAATATGTATGGATATTATGATGCCCAATATAGACGGTCAGCAGGCAGTAAAAGAAATCAGGAAATTCGAAAAAGAGAAAGGTATAAAACCGAAAAAAGAAGTGAAAATTATTATGGTAACGGCACTGGGCGATCCTAAAAATGCTGTAGAGGCTTTCTATCAGGGGAGAGCTACTTCTTATCTTGTAAAACCTATAAGTGTAGAAAAACTTATTGAAGAGGTAAAAAAATTTGGCTTAATACGTGAGCCGTAACGTGCTGTTTGTTAAACGGATATATGTCAGAGGCGTTTTATTAAAACGCCTCTGTTTACATAACGAAGCAATAAGGTGCAAGCTGAAGTCATGCCAGGATACTATACTCCTGTGTGCCTAACCGCATAACCTGAGAACTTCCGGCCCAATCCTTTCAAGAGGAAGGATTTTATCTACTCCCCCCAGTTTAATCGCTTCATTGGGCATTCCGAAAACAACACATGTTGCTTCATCCTGTGCAATATTTATAGCACCGGCATCTTTCATTTCCTTCATGCCATGAGCACCGTCATCTCCCATACCGGTCATGATAACGCCTACTGCATTTTTTCCGGCATATCTTGCGGCAGAACGAAACAATACATCTACTGAAGGACGGTGACGGCTTACAAGAGGCCCGTCTTTTACTTCCACATAATAACGGGCACCGCTCCTTTTTAGAAGTGTATGTTTGTTGCCAGGAGCTATGAGAGCACGGCCCCTTACTACCGTGTCATTATCAGCCGCTTCTTTGACTGTTACGCGGCAAAGGCCATCGAGACGTTTTGAAAAAGCTGCAGTAAAATGTTCAGGCATGTGCTGTACAATAACTATTCCAGGAGAATCAGCCGGCAGAGCTTCAAGGAAAATTCTCAAAGCTTCTGTCCCTCCTGTAGAAGCACCAATTACAGCTACCTTTTCGGTAGTCTGAATCATAGCACTTGATGTAGGTTTTGCTATGACTGCATCGGCAGTAAGTTTCGGGGCCACAGTCTGTGCACCGGGGGAAATCCTTCTCAATCTGGCTACAGAGGCAGCTTTGACTGCATCACATATCTGAACTTTTGATTCTTCCAGAAACTGCTTAACTCCGAGTTTTGGTTTCTGTATTATTTCTACAGCTCCATATTCAAAAGCCTTCAAGGTTGTTTCACAGCCTTTTTCCGTAAGACTTGAACACATAACAACAGGTATGGGATGCTGGCTCATCAATTTACGTAAAAATGTAATACCGTCCATACGGGGCATTTCCACATCAAGTGTTATAACATCGGGCACTTCTGTATTCATTTTTTTAGCTGCCACATACGGATCTGAGGCAGCACCAATTACTTCTATTTGCGGGTCAGAAGATAATATATCCTGAAGTGTCTGTCTGACTACGGCAGAATCATCGACTATAAGAACTTTAATTTTATTTTTCATATTATGAATTATCTCCTTTTTTAAGCCTTTTTAATAATATTTCTCCTGTATGAGTATAAAAAAATATTTTACGTCCCCTTTTCCCGCCCGTATCTGAAACCAGTAATCTTAAACGCTCTTCTTTTATAGTATTCAGAGCGACCTGAGTGTTCTGTTGTCCCACTGTTAATTTATGTTCGTTGCTGTTATTGAAGGAAAACATATCAGCTCCTCCAAATAATTTAACTTCAATTTCAGCAGTTTTAATTCCATAATTTGTTAATTGTGATACCATATAGCTTATGGAATAATCAACATATTTAAAAGGTTCATTTTTATTTTCTTTGATTCCATAGCTGTTTTTATTGTATACAGGTAGAGCGCCATGACAGATGGCACCTATTTTTAGTCTATTGTTAAACATAGTTACAGATATACATGAACCAAGTACTGTAGCTACCAAAGTCGGCTTTTCTGCAATATATATTTCCCCTGCTTTTAAATGGATAACAGGTAAAGTGGTTTCTAAAATATTCATTCTAATTTCCTGTAGATTGTAGGCGCCACCTGAACCAGTGGTATGCTGAGGCCGTGAAGTGTTTCCGAATGACCCATAAATAGATATCCTCCGAAAGTCAGCTGTTTGTAAAATTTATTTAACAGTCTTTCCTGAGTTTTTCTGTCAAAATAAATTATTACATTACGGCAGAATATTATTTCCATTGCCTCTCCTATGCCAAAATTACTGTCCATAAGATTAAGCCTTCGAAAGTTAATGAGAGCCCTTAATTCAGGAACAACCCTTACAAATTTTTTATTTTTATCTTTATTTTTCATCAGGTATTTATGTTTTAATAAAATAGGTATTCCCTCGATTTTTTCCATTTCATAAATACCTTTCGCGGCTTTTTGAAGTACGTCAGTTGATATATCAGTTGCAAGAATAGTAAAATTGAAACCGCTGTATTCCTCGACGAATTCACTTAAAACAATTGCCAGGGTATAAGGTTCTTCTCCTGTAGAACATCCTGCACTCCATACTCTGATTTTTCTGTGTACACCATGGACGGAAGAATTAATTAATTCAGGCACTGCAGTCTGAGTTAAATAATCAAAATGGGCTGGCTCCCGGAAAAAATCTGTTTTATTGGTAGTAATAACATCAATCATATGAATGAGTTCGGTCTCAATACCATGAGGACTGAATATGTAATCACAGTATTCACTGAATGAGTTAATATTAAGTACTTTGAGCCTTTTCCTTATACGGGCTTCAAGCATGATTTTTTTGTTAGGCGGAAGTTTGATACCTACTTCATTGTAAATAAAATCACTCAAGATCCTGTAATTTCTCATGGACATAGATGTAGAATATAAATCAGCTGCTTGTTTTTTTGTACCGTTATCCATAATATATTCACCACTGTTAAAAAAATATATTATTATTCTACCTTATCTTATAATATTCTTCAATATGTGATTGTGTTTTTTTATGACAGGTAGTTTCATATACACATGAATTATAGCTACTGAGGTAAGCATAAGTAATACATAAAATTCTAATAAGTTATGAAATACACTATAATGAATGTTCGTGAAGACTGAAGGGTGAACAGTGAAGTGTGAAAAGAAACAGATTTTATTAAATATTGATGGTCAAATCAGTAAATAAAATTTTTTATGAAGGATAAAGTTGTTCAATGATGAAATAATATTAAACTCAGTCTTTTCCATAATTTATTTTTTTCGTCGTATATGACAGAAACGGTATTACGGAGTGATTGGGAATTTATTTTAAAGGAGGGAAACAGTCAGGAATTTTTTAAATATGAGAGTGTTGGATGTTTTGTAAAGGGGTTTACGCAAAATTTATGACACACTCGAACATTCCTGATATCTGTCATGAAAGTAATTATATGTGATCCAATTGACAAAGAATCTTTAGGCAAATTACAGGCCCATAAAGGACTGGAAGTAGATGAAAAGATCGGCCTTGCACCTGATGAACTGTTAAAAATCATAGGTGATTACCATGCAATGGTTGTGAGAAGTGCTACAAAGGTTACTGCAGATGTAATTAAAGAAGCGAAAAATCTCAAATTGGTAGTCAGAGGCGGAGTAGGTGTTGATAATATAGATGTAAAATGTGCAGAAGCAGCAGGTATTAAAGTGGCAAATACTCCCAATGCAAGTTCTATATCTGTAGCAGAAATGGCAATAGCTATGATGTTTGGTCTGGCGAAAAAATTGACCTGTCTTGATGCTTCTATGAAAAATGGCAAATGGGTTAAAAAAGGTTATAAAGCAATGGAACTTTACGGAAAAACCGTGGGAATTATAGGTATGGGAAGAATAGGACAGGAAGTGGCAAGAAGGGCACTTGGCCTGGGTATGCATGTACATTTCCATGTCAGATCTATTCTTACGTTTGATCCTACAGGTATGGGAGCAGAACAGCATCCTATGAATATCATACTTGAAGAGTCGGATTTCATAACACTTCATGTTCCTTTTATGAAAGAACATGGACCATTACTCAGGGCAGAACATTTTGCGAAAATGAAAGACGGAGTTTTTATCATAAACTGTGCCAGAGGCGGAGTCGTTGATGAAAAAGCCCTCATAGACGCACTGAAATCAGGAAAAGTAGCAGGAGCAGGTATTGATGTGTTCGAAACAGAACCTGCCTTCAGGGAAGAATTTAAAGAACTTGAAAATGTAATTCTCACACCCCATGTAGCTGCTTCTACAAAAGAAGGTCAGGCAAGAGTTGGCAGTGAAGTTGCAAAGATAATTATAGATTTTTATGAAGCAACCAAATAAGTGAGTAGTGAATAGTGAGTAGTGAGTAGAAGTAATCACTACTCACTTTCATTATAAATAGTTACTTTTAATCATTATCCCCGCGTCACGCGTTACGATTCAAAGGAGGCTTATATATGTCTGTAGTAAAACCTTTCAGAGGTGTCAGACCTGCAAAAGGTCTGGAAGAAAAAGTGGCAGCAGTGCCATATGATGTAGTAAATTTTGAAGAAGCCAGGGAAATAGCTTCCCCCAATCCCTGCAGTTTCCTTCATATAGAGAAATCCGAGATAGACCTTGATCCGGGACTTCATATGCATGACAGGAAGATCTTTGAAAAGGCAAAAGAAAATCTCAAAAAGTTTATTGCAGAAGGCACCATGATAAGAGATGAAAAGAAATGTTATTACATATACCGCCAGATTATGCCCATAGGCGATAAACTTCATTCCCAGACAGGTCTTCTGGCAGGAGCATCTGTGGAAGAATATGAAAAAGATCTCATAAAAAAGCATGAACATACGAGGAAAGATAAAGAAGAAGAAAGAACCCTTCATGTAGATACGGCAAATGCAAATACAGGCCCTGTTTTTCTTGCCTATAAACAGAGAAAATCTATAGATGATATAGTTGAGAATATAACCGGCCAGAATCCTGATTATGATTTTACCGCTACAGATGGTATAAGGCATACTCTCTGGGTCGTATCAGATGAGGGAACAATCAATAACATTGCAGAAGAATTTAAGAAGATAGATTGCCTCTATGTGGCAGACGGACATCACCGTTCCGCCGCTGCTACAAGGGTGGCTCAGAGAAGAAGAGGTGAAAATCCGCACCATACAGGGGAAGAGGAGTATAATTTCTTCCTTTCCGTTATATTCCCTGCAAATCAGCTTTATATAATGGACTATAA
This sequence comes from uncultured Synergistia bacterium, assembly GCA_964431735.1. Taxonomy (GTDB): domain Bacteria; phylum Vulcanimicrobiota; class SpSt-956; order SpSt-956; family JAKJGF01; genus CALARM01. Next base: position 24,509 of record CAYSLJ010000048.1, read on the forward strand.
CCGTGCCGTGAAAAACCTTGCAGATAATGCGCCTGAAGAGTTTATGGAGAAAATTTCCAGAAAATTTGATATAGAAAAAATCGGAAAAGAACCATATAAGCCGGAGTCATTACATACATTCGGCATGTATCTGGAAGGTTCATGGTTTAAACTTTCTGCAAAGAAAGGCACCTATCCAGAAGATGATCCTGTAGCATCTCTTGATGTTGCCATACTGCAGGAAAATCTCCTTGAACCGATTTTAGGCATTAAAAACCCCAGGGAAGATAAAAATATAGATTTCATAGGAGGTATGAGGGGACTAAAAGAACTGGTGAAACTTGTAGACAGCGGTAAATTTAAAGTAGCGTTCGCCATGTACCCCACTTCTATGGAACAGCTTATGAAGGTAGCAGATCAGGGGAAGGTTATGCCACCTAAATCTACATGGTTTGAACCGAAACTGAGAAGCGGCATGGTTGTCCATCTGTTAGAAGATTAATAGTGAAAAGTGAAAAGTGAATAAAATCTCATTTTTTCACTTTTCACTTTTAATCACTCACTTCCCTGTTTAAACTCTTCATTGACATCTTAAATCTTCTGAGTTATAATTTCTTTCCGATATAATAAATGACAATATGTAATTCTTCAATACAGAAAGTAATACTCTCTTATACAGATGACCTTTCGTACAAGGAATTTCGGACATCTATTAATCCTGAAGGAAAGAAATTATTCTTACTGCAATAAAAGGAGAGTTGATTTTCTTACTGGTATTTCTTTAAGGGACTGTAAGAAAATAATCCGGACAATTTATGGTTATTATCATCCCGTCACGCGTTATGTGTTACATGTCACGATTTAAACGTATGATGTGGTTATTTCCTGATAACCCCTGAGTTTGATTATGAAAAAATAAGGATAATGCCGACAAATATATTACAGCAGTTGCTGTAAGAGTCTGAAAATTTAATATAAAAAGGAGGTAATGTGATGATTGCTCTTGCTGATACTATGAGAGCCGTGGAACTGGAAGTACCTCTTCCTGAGCTCGTAAAGAAAAATAAAGGTCCTGTATCAGATTTTATTGTCCACCATTACAGACATTTTAATGCTGCCTCACTTGTAGATGCCGCCAGAGGGTATGAAAAACACCTGATGGAAGGAGGCAAGATGATGATTACTCTTGCCGGAGCCATGAGCACAGCTGAACTGGGTGTATCTCTGGCAGAAATGATCAGACAGGATAAGGTGCATATTATATCCTGCACAGGGGCAAACCTGGAAGAGGATATAATGAACCTCGTAGCTCACAGCCATTACAAAAGAGTCCCGAATTACCGGGATCTCACACCATGGGAAGAAATGGAACTTCTTGAACAGGGATTGAACAGAGTTACCGATACATGTATACCTGAAGAAGAAGCGTTCAGGAGAATACAGAAACACATCTTCAGATTATGGAAACAGGCAGATGCTGATGGTATAAGATTTTTCCCCCATGAATATATGTACCGGATGCTTAACAGTGGCGTTTTAAAGGAATATTATGAAATAGACCCGAAAGACAGCTGGATGATTGCTGCTGCAGAACGTAATCTTCCTATTATAATCGGAGGATGGGAAGATTCGACTATGGGGAATATCTTTGCATCTTATGTAATTAAGGGTGAATTAAAAGCAAATACCGTAAAAAGCGGAATAGAGTATATGGTGTATCTGGCCGATTGGTACAGGAAAAATTCCGACGAAGGCGGAGTCGGCTTTTTTCAGCTCGGAGGAGGTATTGCAGGAGATTTTCCCATATGTGTTGTTCCTATGATGTATCAGGATCTTGAATGGCATGATGTGCCTTTCTGGTCTTATTTCTGCCAGATCAGTGACAGCACTACATCTTATGGATCTTACTCCGGTGCTGTGCCGAATGAAAAAATTACATGGGGAAAGCTTCATGCAAATACGCCTAAGTATATTATAGAATCTGATGCAACAATAGTTGCACCTTTGATTTTTGCATATATATTAGGATGGTGAATAAAAGTGAAAAGAAAACTTTTTCTACAAATGTTTAACCCTTTATATGTGATTAAAATGAAAAATTATCAACAGTTCCTCATATCACAGTGGCCTGCCCGTATTATCCGCCAGGCTCTCCTTTTCCTCTTGCTCTAGACGTTACCGCCGGACATTAATCAACATTTCAAGAACATCTTTTGTGTAAATTTGCTATAGAATAAGCCTGAATGTTTGCACAACAATCATACTCATAATTCATTTATAAAAAATGCAGAATTCGCTATTATATTTCAAAAGGACTTACCTGTTTTTTTATATTTTGTAAAAAATATGTAAGTCCTTTATTGTCAAATTTCTACGATTTTGACGCCCGTAGAATTCTCTTTTCTGTGGAAAGAAGGTTGTTATATGATATAATATTAATTATAGTAAAAAGCGAAAAGAACAGGATATTACTCATTTTTCACTATAATTAATAAGTTATGAAATACACTATAAAATACTTGTAATTCTCGTGAAGGTATTATATAATCTTTTGTATTTTTATAGTAAAAACAAGAGGGATATTTATGAAAAAAACGTTATGTCTTATATTATTTACTATTGTCTTACTGCTGTGTAATCTTATTTATACCTGTGCCGGCACCGGAGAAGTGAAACAGCTTACTGCATCAGATATACTCAGGGAAATGAATTTATTAAAAGATAAGCTTTCCTCTATGGATATATATACGGAATCATCAGAGAATGGTTATTTACAGATAGAAAAAGATGTTAAAGACGGAAAAAATATTATAGTAAAAACTATGTTTAATAAAAATGGAGACGTAATATTCCGTGACAAATATGTTTCTTTTCTGAATCAATTAATATGGGAACATGAAGAAAAAGAGTCTGTACATTTTATAATAAGTACCGGAAAAAATGGTGTTTTAAGTAGGGAAGATATCAGCTTTGCACCTCTTCCCACATTTACGCCTTCACCTTCTGTTCCGCAGATTTCCCCTGTCCCGGTAACTTCCACACAGCAGATTAAACCTTCAGCTACGCCGACAGTTTATATTTCTCCCACTCCTTTTAGTAATATTAAATCAAAAGAAAAAGTAATATTTGTATCGGATCTTGATGGTTTTATGAACATATATACCATTAATCCCGATGGTTCCAATCTTTATAAAATAACAAAAGAAAAATATGAAAAAGCTTTCCCAGCCATATCTCCTGACGGAATGAAAATAATATATTCAGGAAATAAGGACGACGTATGGAGTATTTATACAATAAACCCTGACGGCACAGGGGAAAAAAGAATAACAAACAGTGGAAGTAATGATATTATGCCATGTTTTATAGATAAGAATAATATTATATTTCAATCCTTCCGGGATAGGAAACTTGCCATATACAGAATGGCTCTTGATACAAAAAAACTCTTCCTTCTTACGGCTGATTTTACTCTGGCCATTCACCCTGTCCTGTACCCTGACAGAAAGAAATTCATATTTGTGGGAGAGAGAGATGGTAGCAGTGAACTATATAGTATGGACATAGATGGTAAAAATCTTAAAATATTAACACACAGCAGGTTTGAAAAATCTTTTCCTTCCATATCATCTGATGGAAAAAAGATTGCTTTCTGCGGAAACAGTGATGGCCTGTGGAGTTTATATATTCTGTCACAGGGGAGGCAGAATAAAATCAATACAGGCTTTAAAGAGAGTACCTATCCGTCCTGGACAGGTGACGGAAAATATATAGTTTTTCAGGCTCTTGAAGAAGGCAATATAAATTTATTCAAGATAAATCCGTCACGAGGGAAGCCTGTAAAATTGACAGATAATAACAGTGATAGTATTCAGGCACGATGTCAATTTATAACGGTGAAATGACGCGTCAGAACCGCCGTGTCACAACCGTTTACCATCATTCAAGATATATTGTAGTAATTTTTTATTTTCATAAAAATTTTAATATTTCTTAAAGAAGATAGCTTTTAGTTTTGTAAGAGCTGTTTTCTTATAACCCAGTTTTGTAAGAGCTTCATCTGCAGTTCTGCAGATGTCCTGATCTTTTTCTGTCAGGTAGTCACATAAATGTTTTATAGCTTTTTTATCCCTCATATCTCCAAGGGCTTTCATAGCACTTATTTTTAATTTATTGTTATTATTTCTTAAAGTCCCTATAAGTAAATCAACTGTTGAAGGTTCTCTGTATGATTCTTCTGTTAAAATAGAAATTATATTTACCTTGAGGTCAATATCTGTAGTTTTATCAAATATTTTATAAAGGGTTTTCACTATTTTCTTATCACCTTTAGCTGCAAGGAACTGAACTATATCAGGCCATTGAGAACTGTCACATGACTCGGCATATTCTATTATGGCGTCCATTATTCTGGGATCGTTAAACTTTGTCAGTCCTTTAAGAGCGGCACTGCAGACAAATCTATCTTTGTCTTTAAGGGCTTTTATCAATAGATCTATAGCTCTCGGATCCATAAGGTCTCCCATAATTGATGCGCAGCTTTCTCTGATGGCAGGGTCTTCGTCTTTTTCCAGACCTTCCATAAGTACATATAAGGCTCTTTTATCTCCGGTTTTTCCCAGTGTAATGGCAGCCTGAGTCCTTACAGTCCTGTTCTGGTCTTTAAGAGCTTCCACCAATACTTCTACTACCTTTTCTCCGTCTGAAGGTTTTAGATGTGATATGGCAAGATAACGCTTATTATAATCTTCATGTTCTCTGACTATATATATATATATATCAGTTCTGTCAGGAATCTGGTCTACGTAAGGCTCTTTTTTTTCTTTTACGTCCGGTGTGTTTTCAGGTGAAACCCTGGCGGGAGTGGGACTGGCAAGAGAAGGTGCAAAAGGATCTACTTCGTCTTCGCTGAATGAAAGTTCTATTGCAGGTAAATGAAGACCTATTACTTCCATATCTTCCGGAGGAGGGGTGTCGTCATCAGTTTCAACAGGTTCTTCCTTTACCGGTATAAATTTAGAAGTATTTTTTTTACCGGACAATTCAGAAGAAAGCTCGGAATATTTCTGAACTTTTTCCTGATTACCTCTTTTACTATATATTTCTACAAGTTTATCATAAAAACCTATAGCTTCTTTCTTATTTTCCTTTACAGAATCCATTTCTACAAGAAATTCATATGGTTCAGGTGCATTGGAGTCAATCTTAATAACCTTTCTGTAAGCTATAATAGCAGAAGCCTGATCACCTTTTTTAGAAAGGGTTTCTCCAAGTTTAATAAGAGCTGTTACATTTGAAATTTCTCGCTTCAAAACATCTCTATAATATTTTTCTGCATGGTCGAAAGCGCCCTGTTTAAAATGCATATCTCCCATTATACGATAGGAATCTACATCATCGGGAGCTATACGTACAAGGTTTTTAATGATATTTTTAACGTCTTCGTATTTTTCAACAGATATATATTCTTCTGCCAGATCTTTAAATTGCTGAATTGCTTCTTTTATTTTACCGAGCTTCACATCCATTTCAGCCAGTTCCTGCCGCAGGCCAAGATTACCCAGCCTGTTACCGCATTCATTACAGAAGGGTTGAAGGATAGAATTCTGGTGTCTGCATTTAAGACAAGGTAACATTATACTTAACATCCCCTCTTAACCAGTAAGTTATTTTACATTATACTATATTTCTCCTGTGGAATCAAATATTTTCAATAAAAGGCAAAGAAAATTTATAAAGAGAATTTATCAGATTCTATTCTTCTACCTTCAAGAAATTTTTCCCCCTTATGGTAGGTAGCGAGAGATTGCTTTTCTACAGGGCCGTCAATGGTAGACCTGTGAATGAATTCTCCATTGCCACAGTAAATACCTGTATGAGTTATGGTTCCATCAGGCCAGTTACCATAAGTATTCTTAAAGAAAACTAAATCTCCCGGCATAAGATCTGAAACTCTGTTGATTTTTATCCCTATATCATCTCCTGCAAGGGAATTTGCATAATGTTCATCAGTAGGGAAATAATTATCGGAAGGTTTTTCTGTAACACCGAGTTCTATACCTGCAAGAGAAAAAATCTTCCTTACAAAACAGGCACACTGCTCGTTCTGGCCGGGATTAAATTCTTTACCTTCCCACTTCATGGCAACAGAAAGAATTTTTGAAGAAAGAGATTTTTCGGACATAAATACTCCTTTTATAGTGGACATTTATCAGTTACCGGTGAACAGTTATTACTGAGGTGAGCATAAATAATAAATATCTGATCTCGTGACCCGTAACGCGTCACGCGTTACGGGAGGAAGACTGTTATTACATGCTTATGCTCAGGTCAGTAGTTATCTGTAATAAGTACAAATTGCAGATTACTGGTTACTGTTCAATGGTTACTGATTATTATATGCTTTTTATAATAGTAAAACAATAAGCAGGATTTAATTTTTTTAAAATTGAATATTTATAATATCAATCCATAAATATTCCTGCTGTGACGGGTCAGTTAGGAATGGCAGTTAAATAAATGTCTCAAATATATTAATCGTGACGCGTTACGCGTTACGCGTCACGCGAGGAAAGAGACAATTAATAAATTTTCATTCCTTATTATTATGGAAATTTAAGTGACTATAATTATGGTATAAACTTATGAATCAGTCATTTTCAACATTACCTCTTGTAATAACTGTTATTTTATGTCTGGTCATTTCGACAGTAATAGTTTATTACTTTGACGCAACAGGTAATCCAATATGGGATAAACCGGCTTTAATACCTGCTGTAATATTTATACCTCTTGTACTGGTGGGATGGCTCCCTGTGGGATTTTATTCCCTTTATCTGTATAAAAAAGAACGACCGGTTTTTGCTACTATTTTATCTTTAGTAACTCTTTTATGGATAATAGCCGTCATCGTAGCTATAGGAGGAATTATAAGATTTTTAATAGGAGTGTCAAATAAATTTCTTGGATTTTAATAAACGTTCAGTCCTTATTACCGTAACAGGCAAATTGGTATCCCAAAAATATGGAACACGCTCCTGTCCATGTCCGGGTTCTGGAGGAAAAGATATGCCGTATTAAAAGAGAGTTATAAATTATATAGACGCAAAATATTAACAGTCTGCAAAACCAGTTTGCCACGCAACAGGATCATATCTTTTTCGGAAGAGGCCGGTCAGGGACAGGTTTTAGAAATGGATACTGACTTATCTGGAGCGGTCCTTAGCTATCAGCTAAAATATTTCATAACATTTATTATGTAATTCTAATAAAAGCTGGCTGCTGATAGCTGAACTCTTACAAATTTTTAATGAAGGTGAATATTTATGTTTTTATTTTCGGAAGAACATGATCGGAATAACAGACCTGTATGTAAATTAACAGGTTATGAAGGACCTTTAAAAGGTAACAGTTTTATTCTCTCTTTATCGTCTACAGGTATAGGGAGAAACAAAAACAACAATATAATAGTAAATGATGCCAGAGTGTCGCGCCATCATGCCACTATAGATTTAATTGACGGACTGTTATATATTACCGATTTGAACAGTACTGCAGGCACATATATTAATGGTAAACGCATAACAAGGGCAATCCTGAAACATGGAGACAGGATTCAGTTTTATCCTGCCGATGAAGATGATAAAAAACTGGAGGAGAGGAAAACCGAACTCAATGAAACCCATCTTATTGACAGGAAGGTCTCTGTCGGTATGGCAGCAAGTATAAAAGATTTTCTGAGTCACGATAAGACAAAATGGCTTTCAACCCTGAAACTTTCAGACAGAGAAGAACACCTGAGAGATAAGAAAAAACTGGAGATTTTACTTTCAGCCAGTACCGCTCTGAGCAAACCGGAAAGGATAGAAGTGAAGATAGAAGAAATACTGTCTGTTTTATTTGAAATAATGGATCTTGACAGGGCGGCCATCTGGATACTGGACAGGGATATTTCCGGTAATGCCGTAAGAACGGCACATCTGGAACCGGTTTTTAAATATAAAATTTTTAGAAAGCGTTATGACCTTCAGGGAGAAGAAGAACCGGTATTGAGTATGAGTATAATAAATAAGGTATTGCTGGAAGAAGAGGGATTGCTGGTTAAAGATGCCCTGAAGGATGAACAGTTTAAAAGTGCCATGAGTGTAAAGGTTCATGGCATAAGAACATGTGTCTGTGTTCCTCTGAAAACACAGGATAATCTTTTAGGTGTATTATATGCAGACGCCCAGAGACCTGTTGACAGATTTACAGAGGAAGATTTGAAATTTGTTACTGCTTTCAGCGCCCAGGCAGCCGTAGCTGTAGAAAATTCTCTCCTTCATCAAAAAATAGAAGATGATGCAAAGGTAAGAAGCCGTTTTGAGCGGTTTTTCTCTCCCAATACCATTGATACTCTTATCAGAGAACCTGCATATGTGGGCAAAGGGGGAGAAGAAATGTGTGTGACAATTCTTTTCAGTGACATAAGGAATTACACGGAACTTTCGGGAAAGAAAAATCCTCTAGAAGTAGCCAATATGCTTAACGAATATTTTCCGCCTATGGTAAAAATAGTATTCAATAAAGACGGAACCCTTGAAAAATACATAGGAGATGCCCTTATGGCCATATGGGGCGCACCTGTGCCGGGAGAAGATCATGCCCTTATGTCAGTCCTTGCTGCAATAGATATGCAAAAAGCAGTAAGAGAACTGAATAACAGGTGGAGAAAAGCAGGAAAAATCACAATAGATATAGGAATTGGAATAAATACAGGTATGTCTTTTGTGGGTAATATAGGTGATGATGAATATCTTCAATATGCCGCCATAGGAGATGCTACAAATCTGTCTGCCAGGCTCTGCTCCTGTGCCGCTCCCGGAGAAATTCTGGTTTCCGAATATACATATAATATACTGAAGGATTCACAGATAAGATTTCAGGAACTGGAAAGCATACCTCTCAAGGGATATGCCGGAAAGATCAGGAGATTCAAAATTGTTTTTTAACTCTAATTACCAAAACAGGTGAAAAGTATCTAAAAAACTATAAATGGTGAGTAGTGAGATAAAACCCCACTACTCACCATTCACTAACAACCATGACCGGGTGGCCACAATGAATAATGAGAACGTATTCCTCTCTTCACTTTTCACTCTTCACCCTTCACGATTCTCACTTTTTCAACGCAATTCTTCCCATGTATTAACTACCAGTTTTGTCCTTATTTCAGGTGAAGCAAGAAGTTTCTCGTAATTTCTGGAATGAACTATTGTAAAATCTCCTTTATTCTTCGGTCCTGTAAGATTTACGTTTATATTTCCTGCATAACTGTTAGGCACACCTGTACCATCCAGATTATTCGGATCTGTAACAACAAGAGCACCTGTTATTTTTATATCTGGAGCATACAATTCTTTACCGGTGAGATCGATATTGGAAGAAGAACCTCCGAATATCTCATTGATGGCATCACACATATACGGATAGAGTACATTCCTTGCAGACGTAGAACTGTAATTGACACCATCTATATAAACATCGGAATTGGATGGATACCAGGATGCAGGATAGGAACCGTACTGAAAATTACATGGTGTATAGAAATCAAGGTCATTATTACCTGTTGTAACAAGAGAGCCATTCTTGTAAAAATTTATTTCTACGCCTGCTGCATCGCCTGCCATAGAAAAAGAACCGTCTCCGTTGGCTTTCAATGTTACATTGCTGTTTCCCATAGTTTTTGCATTCGCATAAATACTGGTTCCCGGGAAAATTTTCATACACCAGCTGGCAGTATCAGAAGGGTTTAATGGCGGAGGGCCTGATAGAGGTATTTCAATGGCTCCTGTAATCTCCTCAGTACCTGAGCCATAAACATTACTGTTATAAGATTTTTCCACCCAGTCATTTGGCCATTTGTCACCGGTCATTGCTACGGAAGGATTGTCTGTACCATTGGGATCAAGCACTGTGGCATTTAGATTGCCATGAGTGAGAACTGCACCTGTCAGGCTCAGGTTTATAGGGCTTATTCTGCTTGCAGGAAGACTTATATTTATATCTCCTTCGCTCAATAATTCTGTACCTGTTTCTTCACTTGCCACAAGATCTGTTTCCATGATAAATTTTGTACTGCCTGTATTATATATGGATCCATTCCCTTCTACCTTGCCCATTACCCAGAAACTGTTCGTATCCCTGTTGCTACCGTTTACATACAGTGACGGATAAATACCTCCTGTTTTTTCCAGTCTTACTCCTGCAGTGGCATATCTGGCATCCTTCATGGGAAATTCAAATTTTACATCACTGCTGAAATAGACATCTTTTGTGAATACAAGCTGTCCTGTATCCTGATCTATATAGGTATATGGTATGGTTACAGGGACGCCGCTTTCGTTCAGCAGTTGAAATTGACCTCCTTTGGTGGTCTGCGTAAGTCTGTATGTGCCGCCTGAAACAGGATTTTTGCCTGATTTGGATAAGACCAGTTCCTTTATATCCACTTCAGGTATCGGCTTGGGCTCAACCTTCGGCCTTAACTGTGTGCCCATCGTGTTAACATCACTGTCCCTTATGTCTATCCCTCCGCAGGCACTTATAACTCCTCCGTAGGCATTTACCTGTGTAATTCCTTTTAACATATCATAGGCTGATATGGATGTTTCATTCGGATCTGAAGGGTTTCTGTAATTGGAATGAAAGGAACCTCCCTGATTGGTATCTTTTGCTGTTGTGGCACGCTGTATTATAAATTGATCTGCATATATGTTGGCTGTACCGCTACATCTGCCTCCTTCGCTTATATTGGCCCGTCCGAGTGTTACTCTTATTCTCCTTACTGTAGAGCCTGATTGTCCTGTAACTATTAAGTTTACTGTATGGGGAGGAACACCGTTTGGCTCTTTATAGCCGTTGACAACACCTTCCCCGTTCAGATTATTTACGGAATAATAGTCTGTTAACGTTGTACCGGGCTTAAAATATATTCTGAATTTACCATTATTGCATTTTTTGCTAATATCCGGAGGAGACCAGTTGGGATCACTCTGTAATTCATATATGGCATAGGCCACTCCTGACTCTGCTGCCATAAGTGCCGACACTCTGGTATTATAATTCAATGTATATAAGAGATTATTTGTATTTACTGTTATGAGAGTCACTGTTAACATAACCAGTATGACCATCATTAATAATATGGTAATCAGAGCCATACCATGATGTACTTTATTCTTTTTCATTATTATCCCTCCTTACATTAATCCTGGCTGTTTCTGGGCATAACAGAGGCTTTCAGTGTTACCCTTTCGTGCCCCACATTATCAGAAAAATCTTTATCATAGGCCAGTCTCTTCTCAGAGAATCTCTTCTGTGTAACGATGGAAAGATCTACTATATATTTATTCGGATTAACGCTTATATCCATACTGTAAATATTTCTGGCAACAGTTCTCAGTTCTTCACCTGAACCGGGGTACGGAGGTGTATCTGTAAGATATAAAGACATTTTTGTAACATCAATCTGTTTGGGCGTTGTCCTGTTTACATGAGGTATAAATTTTCTTAAAAGTTTTTTATCAGGTTTACCTGTGTCAGAAGGAGACGTATAATATAATACATATCCTTTCCATACAATTGCGGCATTTTCTTTCTCTACATCACCTGTAGAAGAATTTACCGCACTTTCAAAAGCTACATAATGTACCGGACTGGTACCTGTTACAATAGTTGTAATATCTGTAGCAGTAATGTCACTCAGGATTCTGCCCATAGCCACTTCTGCCTGATTTTGAACATCACCCTTTGTCTCAACGAGTTTCCAGTTTTTTAATCCGTAGCTGAATACAGCAAAAGCACAGGCAAGAAATATGCTGAAAATTAAAATAGCCATAACCATTTCCATTACAGTATGACCGTAAAGTTTACATTTCTTATTCATACAAAGCTCCTTATTGTGCTTTATACAACTCGAGAGAAACAAAATTTTTACCGCTGTTCTCATCAGCCTGATCCCAGTATACTGTAACTGTTATGCTTACCAGACCCCTGCCTGGGACACTGCTCAAATTTTTTACCTGTATTCTGTAGTAATAAGTAATTCCGTCTACAACTTCTTTTAGAGGCTCAGGAGGTACCGGAAAGGCAGGAAAATAATGGCCCGATGTTCCAGTGGCCTTAACACCATTATTACGACCGTCTAGATCCATCGGGAGAGAAGTTGGAATATCGGAAAAACCCATAAGTTTTATATATTCCAGTTGTTTCTGGGCAAGGTTTGTAGCAACAACAAGTTTTTCGCTTTTTTTCGTTGAAACCAGTATGCCTGTGAAAATACCTGTTACACTGACTATAATAATAGACAGTATGAGGACTCCCCAGATAACTTCTATTAAACTGAATGCTTTTTTTATGTTTTTTTTCATTGTAATTCACAAATAATGTATTTTATTTTGCTATCTTATGATAATTGTAACATAATAATCCCACTCAGTCAATGTTTACAGGTGAGGAAACATATAAGATACTTAATAAATTTTATTTATATTTAACTTTCTAGAAACCTCCTCTAGCTCCTCTGCCTCCGCCGGGGCCTCCCGGACCTCCCCCCGGTCCTGGAGTCTGGTTTCCTCCTTTAATTTCCGGAAGCTTGATTTCATCCCCTTCTTTCAGCCCTTTTACTATTTCTACCATTACATTATTCTTAAGTCCTGTCGTAACTTCCACATCTTCAAAGCTGTTAGAAGCTTTAACAAGGGTAACATATTTTTTCCCCTTGTTTTCCCATACTGCTTCCAGAGGAACCTGCAGAACAGAGTATTTTTTGTCTACATAAATATCTGCATCTACAGACATACCCGGGTAAAGTAACTCATAGCGCTTCTTTCCCTCAGGTAAATCCTGTTCTTTAATTTTATCCAGTAATATTTTAATTCTTATTTTAAATGTCGGTATCTGTTCAACCTGTGAAGCCTGAGGGGTTATATGTGTTATATAACCCGGTATATTTAAGTCCTGATAGGCAGCAGCCATTATTGTAACAGGAAGGTCAAGTTTGATTTTTCCTATATCCGATTCGTCAATAGTAGTTTCTGCATAAATCTCACCCAGGTCGGCAATAGTCATTAAAGTAGTTCCTGCTGCGCTTGACATAGTCTGAGATGCGACTACATCACCTACTTCCACTGTTCTGCTGATAATCAGAGCATTAACAGGTGAGAGTATTTTTGTTTTGGACAGTTGATCTATTGACTGGTCTTTTGAAGCTTTTGATTTATCCAGGAGAGCACCGGTAGATGCAAGGTCATTTTCTTTCATGCTTACCTGAAGTCCCTCGGTTCTGGCCTGTTCCAGATTTATTCTTGCTCCCTTCAGATCTGTTTCCGCTATATGGAGACTTCTTTCTTTAACAGCAATATCCTGTTTGCCTTTTGTTATCTGGTAATGTAGATTTTTTTCAGCCTGTTCAACCTGTGCATGACCTATCTCTATATCTTCAGGCCTGTTTCCTTCAACAGCCATATCGTAAGCTACCTGTGCCGCTTCATATTGAGATTTTGCAAGAAGGTATGTTTTCTCCGCATCATCGACAGTTTTCTGGGCAACAAACTCATTTTTGTAAAGCTCTTTCTGCCGTTCATAATCTTTTCTGGCATTTTCCATAGTAACTTCTGCCTGTTCTACCTGTTCAAGTTTTGCTGCTATTTCCTGTTTTCTCGAACCGGCCCGGGTTTTTTTCAGCTGTTTCTTTGCCACTTCAAGTGAAGAAGTAGCCTGTTCTATGGCTGATTTTGTGATTTCTTTTTGTTCCCTCAATTCTTCCATGGCATTTTTATAAACAAGTTCCGCCCTGGCAAGCTCTTCTTTTTTTCCTGCTATTGTAAGATCACTGTGTTTTCTCTGAAATTCTACGGATGTTTCTGCCTGTTTAAGCTTTGAGAGATTGTTCCTGTAATCTGCATCTGTCTGCAGGGATGATTGTTTTAACTGGGTATCATCAATTATAGCAAGCAGATCACCTTCTGCAACAGTTTCTCCTTCTTCATGAGGTAATTTTATAACCTTTCCTCCTATTTCTGATTTTATATCTATCTGCACTATTGCTTTAACTACTCCTGTAGCAGTTATAATCACCTCAAGATTATCTTTCGTAATCTTAACTGTCTGGTAATCTTTTTTCTTATCCGCTTTTTTCTGCTTTGTTTTATACACATAAAAACCGGCCGAACATATTATAAGTATTATAATAAATATAATAAGGGTTTTAACGTTTTTCATAAATAAGCTTCTCCTGTAAATTTTTCAATAAAGTGAGTAGTGAGTAAGTAGTGATTAGTGAGTAGAAAAGTCCTTTCTACTCACTAATCACTAAATTCTAACTTATTATGACTGAAAAAGGTAAAAAAAGCAAGGTAGAAATTTAAAAAAGTGAATAAGGATTGTGTTTTAAAATGACTTTTTCGGTCACAAAGAAGTATGAGAATTTATTCCTACCGTCACATGTTACGCGTTACGATTCTCATATAAATAGATGTTATAATAATTCATCACCTGCAGCTTTTTTAAATGTGAACAGTGCTATTTGATAATTGTATTTTGCAACAATCAATTCAGTCATAGATCTGCTGAAGGTTACCTGTGCATCAAGAAGTTCCTGAAAGGGTGAAACTCCTGCCCTGTATCGTCCTTCAGCGACCTGAAGATTTTTATTCGCCTCTTCTACCTGCTGTGTTGTTAATTCAATCTTTGCAAAAGCTGTCTCAAGATTATAATAGGATGTTTCCACTTCCAGGCTTATGGATTTTTCCGTATCCAGTTTCCCTGCTTCCAGACTGGTCTTGTTTGCTTTTGCTGCATCTATTTTTGATGAACTGCTAAAACCATCGAAGAGAGGGAGTGTAAAATTGGCCTGTACTGTATAATAATTAGTGGTAAGGGAAGGATCTCTGGCTGCATCCAGATTTAATCCGACATCTACGGTAAGCTGTGGCATTACGTTAAGTGTAAGAATTTCAATCTGTACGTTTTGTGCTTGAATCTGTGCTATCATTTCTTTCAATTCCGGCCTTTTCTCCAGAGCATTTGTTATTGATTCCTGCAACTGCGGTTTATAGTTGAGTTCAAAATGTTCTTCTATAACATCGGCATTTACATCTCTTTTTAATCCTATTAAATTTTTCAGATTGGCCATTTTAATCCTCAGATTATTCTGAACATCCAGAAGATTGACCTTTGCTTCTGTGAAATTTACCTGGGCAGAATAGGTATCGGATTTAGGAGCAATACCTGCTCTGTAGTTTGCCTCTGTCTGTTCGAGATGATTGATAGATTGCTGGACAAGGGTTTCATTCAATTTAACAAGATTTGCCGCCGAAATAACATTGAAATAATACTGAGTTACGTTCAATGCAAGATTGTTACACGCTTCCTGAAGGGCATATTCGGCATTCTCAAGCTGGGCATCACTGTATTTATAATTCTTCCATGTTTTGAAACTGTCAAAAATACGCTGTGATAAAGTAAAATTGGTGTAAGAACTCTGACTGTCAGGTGTAGAAACTACAGTACCTCCTGTCCCCGATATGGATGTTGAACGTGCGTTGGTTCTGTTATATTGAGAATTCATCTTTATGGTAGGGTAGAAACCGGATAAAGCCTGAGTTCTGTTTGCCTTTGCCACATCTATGTTTGCCCTTGCTTTAATTATAGAGGGATTGGTGTCTATTGCCATTTTTATACAATCGGAAAGATTCAGTTTCAATGTTTCTTCATCTTTACCGAAAGAAGGAAGATTATTACATACAAGAAAAATTATAATGTAAAGGGAACATATAAAGCTGTATATTATTTTTTTATCTCTGTCTGTCATATATGTTTTCATAAATTTATCCACTCATGAATTCAGGGGTTTTTGTAAAAACCCCCCTTTTTTTATTATATTTCTATATAAATATTTAAAACCTTCTCTGATTATAAAGTAAAGGTATTACATAAGTTTTACCTTTTTGTAAAAAATTGTAAAGATCTTCTCCTGTTCTCTGCTCTTTCTTGATTTTACTCATATCTCAGAGCATCTATTGGATCAAGGGATGCAGCTTTCCTGGCAGGATAAAGGCCGAAAAATATGCCAACCAGTGCGGAAAAAGAGAAAGAAAGTATTATGGAATTAACAGATATAAAGGTTTTACTCAACATCTTAAGAGCACTGCTTGCAGCTATATAGGTATAGACATTGGATAATCCGAGTCCCAGAAGGATACCTATAATACCTCCTGTTATACCCAGTACAAGAGCCTCTATAAGAAATTGAAATAATATATCATTTTTCCTTGCTCCTATAGCCTTACGAAGTCCTATTTCCCTTGTGCGTTCCGTAACAGACACAAGCATTATATTCATAATACCTATACCTCCTACAAGAAGAGAAACGAAAGCTATACCGGCAAGCATAAAGGTCAATGCTCCTGTTGTAGCGGATGCCCTTGCCAGAATGTCTTCCTGGCTGTTTATGTTGATATTGTTCGGATCATTATTATGAAGGGGAACAAGAAGTCTTTTTATCTCGTCAACCGTATCTTTAACCTGAACGGCTGAAGGTGCTTCAACATAAATAACACCGAGATATTTTGTATTGAAGAGTCTATAAAGAACTGTATTTATCGGTAATACAATCTGTCTGTCGTTGTCTTCTCCGAAAGTTTTACCTTTTGACTGTAAAACCCCTATTACTGTAAGTCTTAAACCTCCTTTTAAAACAGTTTTATTATTGCTTGTACTTGAACTGGCACTTAATTTTACCAGTTTACCTATAGGATTTTCTCCTTCTTCAAATAACTGTTCCGCCACATAAGAACCTATTACACATACAGGAGCTCTTGATCCAAGTTCGTCTTCTGTAAAATATCTGCCTTTTTCAAGAGGAAAATTTCTTACGTAAAAATAATCAGTCGTCGTGCCAATCATCGTAGCAGTAAGATTATTGGACCTATAACGGGTCACTGCATTACGGGAAATTTGAGGGGCCACTCCTTTTATTATAAAACCTTTTTTCAGAGCCTCTGCATCTTTAAGAGTAAGCCTTCTTGATTCTGATTCAATAGAACCTCTTATAACATTATCTCTTGTACCGGGGCGGACGAAAATTACGTTTGTGCCAAGGGAGTATATCTGCTCCATGACATTGTATTTAGTCCCTTCTCCTATGGATGTCATAACTATTACTGCCGCCACTCCTATTATAATCCCAAGCATTGTGAGGAGTGATCTTACTTTATTTACTCTGAGAGCATTCCAGGCAACCTTGAAGCTCTGAAAAAAATTCATTCTTCCTTTTATTGTAACGCTTCCTGTGATTTTAGCACCATTGTTTTCTCCGTTAAGAAGAACCCTTTCACTTTCATGGATCTGTCTGTCTGAAATAACCTCTCCGTCTTTTAATTCGACAACCCTGGTACCGTACCTGGCGACTTCCGGATTATGAGTAATAAGTACTACTGTTCTTCCCTGAGAATGGAGTTCCTGAAATAATGCCATAATCTCTGCCCCTGATTTACTGTCAAGATTTCCTGTAGGTTCGTCTGCCAGCAGTATGGCAGGTCTGTTCACCAGAGATCTGGCTATGGCAACACGCTGCATCTGGCCTCCTGATAGTTCATTCGGATTATGATTTATACGGTCACCGAGGCCGACTTTAGTAAGAGACTCTACTGACATATGCCGTCTTTCTGCAGAAGTTACACCTGCATATATCATGGGAAGTTCTACATTTTCCCCTGCACTTGATCCGGGGAGAAGATGAAATTTCTGAAAAATGAAACCTATTTTTTGATTTCTGACAACAGCCAGTTCATCGTCAGAAAGAAGTGACACTTCTTTCCCATCCAGATTATAGCTTCCACTGGTAGGTCTGTCCAGACAGCCTATGATATTCATCATAGTTGACTTCCCGCTGCCAGAAGGCCCCATGATTACGATAAATTCCCCTCTGTAAATATTGAGATTTATACCTTCACAGGCATGTACTTCTGTGCCGCCCATTTTATAAGTTTTGTATATATTTTTAAGTTGTATGAGTGGTTCTGAAGTCTTTTCCTGTTTTGGATTATAATGATTATGATCTATAAGTGCTACAGAAGGATTATACATTGTATGAGCAGATATTTCAGAATTCGGGTCACTTAATTTGTATTGTTCCAAAAATTATTATCCTCTCGTTATAATAATTGGTTAAACATAAAATATATACTCTCGTGACGCGTAACGCATAACGCGTTACGGGAGGAAGACTTTTATATCACGCTTAGGGGTTGTCAAGAAATAACCCAATCATATTTACGTCTATATCGTGACGCGTCACGCGTTACGCGTGACGCGAGGATGATAACCGTTCTAACAATTTGCCAGGGTTATTTTCTTA
>CAYSLJ010000049.1:0-28672 GCA_964431735.1 uncultured Synergistia bacterium
CCGCCTGAAGGCTCTTAGGGTTTCCAGTTTCCAGTTTATATTTCGTTACATTTTCGTCAATAGAAACGCCGCCCTGGAGAAGTCCTAAATTTTGGCTGTTAGCAAATATCTCTGCATTTTCACTTACTATATTATCAGGGTTAAAATTAACATAAGGATTATTCAACTATTTCACCTCCTATTATGCGTAAAAAATAATTTGAGCAAATTCGTAATCCGGATTTCTGGGATCTCTTTTTGCAGAACCTTTTAGCATTAAATCAGTAGATTTTTCATTTACCTGTCTGCTGGCTGAACCGTCACTGGTAAAGTCAGAGAAGATAATGGCAAATTTCTTCCCGGTTTTCTTGTTTGTATAGATAAATTCAAGGTCCGAACTATCCAGAAGAATAGTATTAGGATTTAAACTGATTTTCTTTTTTGTAATCGGAGTGTATTTATATACTGCCTTAAGTGAAGTTATAGGGCTTACTTCTGCAGTATAATCATCTTCCAGGTCACTGCCGGGAATAATAAATATCTTTCCCGTTACAGAACCATTGCCACCCAGAACTGCATCCATCCAGTAATCAGTTCCAAGGACATATTTTGTTGTATAAGCAGGATTATAAACAATCACATCTGCATCTGCCTTGATGTTATATCCGGTTAACTGAACATAAGCCAGAGAACCTTCTTCATATTCTGCTATTGTGCATGACTCACCCGGGTACGCGCGACAGGTTAAAGTCAAATCTCCGTCCGCTACTGTTTGACCTACCGTAGTGGGGTAAGTGGGAGGAGAACTTCCTGATTGATGGGGCTCAGAACCTACCGCCGTTACTTCATAGAGATAACCATTTAGCGTAGCAGGTTCAAGGAAAGTATTAATAGGGTGCGTTGTTTCATTCACCCTTGTTACCAGTGTTTTCCAGTAAGTATTATTTACTGAACCTTCCACGTTTGTTATAATATTTTTCTGAACTCCAAGCGCCAAAAGATGATTATCCGGATGAACTTCTTTTAATTTTGCTTCAAAAGTAAGAGCTATACCCTGAAAGAAATCCTGTATCAATCTTTGTGGGTTTCCCGCTTTTACATCTTCTTTTGTTATTGCAAGGTTTATAGAGGAGTCTTCTGCGTATCCTATACCAGAACCGGCATATTTAATATTGTCAGGGTTTCCAAAAAAAGCATTTTGAGAATCGCCCATTTATTACCACATCCTTTATTTTATTAATTCTATATTGCAAGGAATTATCTCACTGAAATAAAATCTGTTATCTTCAGATTCTTTGTAATTACCCGGTACGGTTGG
This sequence comes from uncultured Synergistia bacterium, assembly GCA_964431735.1. Classification (GTDB taxonomy): domain Bacteria; phylum Vulcanimicrobiota; class SpSt-956; order SpSt-956; family JAKJGF01; genus CALARM01. The sequence continues at coordinate 1,298 of CAYSLJ010000049.1, forward strand.
CCTTATGTCTAAATATAAATTCGTTCCATCTACCGCAGGGGTAGGAGTGGAATAAAGCCTGTCAAGAATATAATCTTCATCAGATACATATTTAAAAAGGTTTTCCTGAGCAGTTTCAATATCGCCAACTGCCAGAACTGCAACAATAATTCTCCCCGGATACACTCTATTAAACCCCTGGTTCATTCGTGTTCTCGCTTCGCTTCTATAATCCAGGCAGATAATTGGAAACATATTGATAAATTTTCTCTGAAAAACATCATCCATATTTCCTTCCAGCATAGGAGCGTAAACCGGATCTAAAACAGTAAATTCAGTTAATACGGATAAATGATTTTTTAGGACCGTTATTACTTGATTACGCACCGTTAAATATCTCCTTATACCAGTCTTTTAATATCTTCTTAAATGCTTCTTTATCCGCTTCTTTTACTCCAAGGAAAGGCCTTGCCGGTACCTGTATTGTTTTTGTGTAAGCTGTTGCGAAAGGTCCTCCAAACTGATGAGTTTTTGCATACTCTACATTTGTCCCGAACTCCAGAGATGTTTTATCTATATTCATTGTTACCTGAGAAGTTACGGAGTTTCTTAACCTGTTACTGTCCTGAAGGATTTTAGGCTCTCCATCTTTCTTTCCTCTTCTCCTGAGAGCTTTTGTAATACCTGCAAGTGGTTTCCAGTCCTCTCCTTCCGGAGACTGTTCGTTCTTAAAGTTCTCTGCCGTACTCCTTACAAGCCTCTGGCCCATCCGCTGAAGCGGAACAGTAAAATCTCCTTCTGCAAGCTTACCAATCACATTAAGTATTTTGCTTGTATCGCAAGTTATTTTTACACCAACCACCACGGCTTCCCCCATTTCAATATATCTGCTTCTGGTAAAATTGCCTCTGAAGCAGTGACCATCTGCCTCTCGTTTTTTACATTTTTGTTTTCTTTAAATCTTTCAATTTCTTCAATTACTGATTGTTTTTTGTCGAAAGATACTTTCTCTTGTTCGTTGAAAGCGTATAATTCACAATAAGTAAGCAGTGTCCACCACTTTTTTAAATCCTTAAGCCTATAAGTGACTTCATCAGTTGGATCTAAAAGACTGGATAGAGTTGTATAGGCATCATCAATACAACCCTGCAGAACTTCATCATCAATAAAACCAGTTTTATTTCTGTCTGTTAAATTAAGAAGTAATTCATAGTTATATTTTATTCTTATGTCATCAGGCGTTAAATAAGTATCTTCCATTTTTGACCTTTCAAGAAAAGGGAGGAACCGGAGCCCCTCCCTTATTTTTTTATCTCCTTACGACATACATCACGACAATAGAATCAATGTCTTTTGTGAGCGGTAATGGATTTGTCTCCACACAGATAAATCTTCCCGGAGGTTCTTCCTGATCCCATCCTTTTGAGAACCAGTCAGTTTGAATAAGGCCTTCTTTCTCATGGACAGGACCGTAATCTATGATATATTCATTTGTATTAACAGGAAGAAAGACGATTGCATTTGCAGGGATAAGAGGGTTGCCGTCAGAATCATTGTCGGAGTACACGTAACATTCAACGCCATTTATAGAACCGAAGTACTGCTCTCCTGCGACAGGTTTGATTACTCCCATCTGAAGATTGAGAGTATTGAGCTTTGTAAGAACGGTTGCGTCTTCCATGAATAGGTCATAGGCGTTACTTCCGAAAATAGCCATCTTGCCCACTCCAGAAGAACCGTTAGTTCTACATTTTTCGTATCCAATTTTAAAATCCGCCAATGATTTTGCACCATTTGTACCCCAGCTTGTTGTTACGTCGAAAGTATTAAGAACATTTCTGCCATAATCTACTTTGTAATAAACTCCGTCAACACTATAAGTAAAACCTCCGGCAGTGAGAAGTTTGGCGCACATCCATTCTTTCCTGAGATTTGCCATATCTTTGAGTTTCTGCTGCTGGTCATTTATATCAGCAATCATCTGCTGTTGTGGGGTACTATCAATATAGATTACTGGATTATTGATAGAGGTTTTTTCCATGTCAAGACCAGTGTATTTTGCTTTAAGTCTGATTTTCGGAAAAGCGACAGATTTTATATCATGGACATCTTTTGCTACAAGAATACCTTCATCTCCTACCTGGACGAAAGGAGCCATCTTTGGTCTTATAGTTAACTTTGCCAGATCGACTTCTCTTGTTGGATGAGTCCTGCCTTCTTTAAATATTTTAGTTCTTAAAAAAGAAGGCTGCTCTGGAAGAAGTTTCACAGCAGGGGACATACTTCTATGATTAAATAAACTTACTGTTCCAGCCATTTTATTTTATCACTCCTTTAACTCTGTAATTCTTTAAGTTTAAGTCCGGCTCTATTAAAGACTTCAACTATATCCGTATCATCTATGTCTGTATCAGGGGTCAAGGCGTCAACGTTAACTATGCCTTTAGAAACTCCTCTTGCTACCTGCTCCGAATCTGTGGCATCTATATCTATCGGGAGAATTGCTAACTTCTCAAGGTCAATATTACCACTCATATTGAAATGGTCATAAGCTGCTGTAAAACTATCAGAGCTAACCATGGCGGCGACTGTATTTATACCTACCTGTTTTGTGCCGTAATCTATAAATCCCATAGCTTTATTAAGATTTTCCAGTAAAATTCCACGTCCGTTATCAGACATTGTCACTGGAACCCCTGAAACTTCACCGGTCATTACTACTGTTCCAGGTATAATAGGCCCGCTTGCCATAGCTGTAGATACGAATTTTACACCATCCGGATTTGTAGGATTTAAAGTAAGACTTTCCGCTGTTTTAGCTAATGCAGTTTTTAAAACCTTATATTTACCGGTGGTTTTATCTTTTGCAATTACCTGACCTTTAGAAAGACCGGCAGAGGCTTCACCTGCCGCAATAGTAATAGCTTTTGACTCTTTTGTATAATCCTGGTCAGGGAATAACTGTACATAATCAGAAGTATTTGAAGTTACACCTAAATTCTGAGGACTGGACATTAATTATCTCCCCCTTTCTTTTCTGGCTTTCGCGTCGGCAACCAGAGGATTTTCTTTGTTATCTTTCCCAGAGTCGAGTTTTATCCATGTGCCAGAATTGGGTTCCTGTGAAAGATTTACCCTTGCTTCTTCAGGACAGGCAAGGTCAAGAAGTTTTTCTGAGTAATCAAGCAGGTCAACGTTGTTATCATTACTCAGTTTGATAGTGGTAGAATATCCGGCTTTAACAGCTTCCTCTTTTACTTTCTCAATAGCCGGTTTCATGTGACCTTTTGAAAGCATTTTTGTTTCCCAGGCTTCCAGTTTTGATTTTCCTACTTCCTGAACGAGTTTTACGTTCTCAGCCTGGAGCTTTTTCACTTCATCGGAAGGTTCTTTTGAAAGTTCTTTTTTTGTCTCAGTTTTTTCTGCTTCAAGCTTTACAATTTGAGTCCTTAAAGCCTGTAACTCAGCAGTTATTTTCTCCATTTCCGTGGGCATAGTATTTGCCTCCTTTTCGTCTATATTTAAATTTTTAGTCCCCTCAGATCTATTCTCAAGTTCATTTGATAAGCGAGAGCTAATGTTCTTTAAGGCGATACCAAAGAGAGAACGGAGTTGAGGAGAACCTGTTTTTCTATAAAAATCAGGATGAGTTTTGAGTTCCCCGTCAATATCCTGAAGATTTTTTACTATTTCATCAAGAGGTCTATGGTTTTTTTCTGGTTCAGAAGAACAGCTTAATTGAGTGATGCCGTCGCCGGTTAAGAATGGATCATTTGTGGCTGCTGCATTTGTAAGGGCCATACCCTTTCCCTGATAATCATCTTCATACTCAATAGAACCGTATTTGTACTCTTTCCCGCGGATAAGTTTATATCCAGTGGGAGTATATTCGGGAAGGTATTCTAACTTTTCCGTTTCCCCGTTGGAATCAAGAACCTTCTTAACGTCTACGATAGTGGAAGCTGCAGGAGACTGGCCGTTATGGTTATAATTAAAAGATAATTGGCGGCCGATGCTATTATTTTTAATATTCTCGTATATTTCATTTAAGTTTTGAGAGGTAAACCTAATAATCCCATATCTGGGATGTTTCCCCCATTCACCGCGAACCAAAAGCTGCCTCCAGAGTCCCGGAACAGGTTGATTATTTTCAAGACGTATTTTTATTTCTTCATCAGAAAGAGGAGATATCTTATCTTCTGAGGTATTTTCAAGTTGTATATAGAAAGTTTTTTTGTTCATTCCCGGTGTCCTCTTTAAAAGTTATCCGAAAATGCAACAAAAATAAACGAAATGCAATAAGATTATTTTTGTTGCATTTCGTTTATTGATTTATTTATATTTTACAATGGTTTGAGAGGGAAAGAAAGAGGAAAAGGAGTTAAATTTTTCTTACTTTTCTTACTTTTTATTTTATAAGACAAAATATTATAGGTACCTTTCGATACCTCTAATATCGATAGATACCTATATAACAAATAATAACATTTAGTCAAAAATGTAATAAAAAGGCTTTTGTATAAAAGTCTTTCCGTTAAGCTTATTATATCAGGTTTAATGGAAAAAGCAAGTTTTGCAGGATAAAATACAGATAACCCTAAAGAGCTAGCCGGCTCCCGAGGGCTATAATAAAACAAAATACGTTAATATTTCATTGATATTTGTTATTTGTATTATACCACATTTATAAGTGAATTTTCTTCTAATAATAAATTTATTCTTCCATTTATTCCATAAGGTTCTTTCCCTAAAGCTTTAGCATATAACATCCTGAAGGTTTTTATTTTATCTAAATATTCTTCCCATTCTTTTTTGTCTTTCCCATTTATATCATGAAATTCCTTTAAGTCTTCACAATGACCTATAAAAGCAGAGGTTAAATGTTGTAAAGCGGATAAATGCAATTCTTCTTCTGATTTATATTCTTTTTTCCAGGTGTTTATTAAACAATCTTTAGCATTTTTTATAGCTTTTGTAATTTCTTCAGGAACCATAATACCACCCTTTTTTCTATTATATCTTTATTTAAATCTTCTTTATCTGATTCTCTATTATTTTTCATGCAAATCTCTTCTTCTTTTGTTATTATATCAAAATTACTCAATAAAGGCAAATAATATCTATGATTGTCTATAAGAGAAAAACTATCTCTCCATTTTTCTTTTTGTTCATCAGATGAAGATGTTTTTATCCATTCTAATTCTTGCCTTGTTGTAATAGAAAATAATTGTCCAGATACCTTTCCTCTACTATTGTCATTATATTTTTTTAACAACCCCATTACTAAAATAGCTGCCTTACGATTATGTATAAATTCCGATGTTATATCATTTATTAAATCATCTGGAGTAATATTTTCTTTAGTAATCATATCACTTTTAGATAATATATCCGTAACAGCTTCTTCTAAAAAACTACGGTTTCTTATAGTTTCTGGCCAACCAATAAAACCATCCCCAACCGCATGCCAAGGTTCATGTCTAATAGCTGTTTTTGCTATAATTGTATTGAATTTATCTTCACTCATATCTCCTGCTATAAGAACAATATTTGGATGATAAGCAATAATTTTATTAATATGATCGTAAAAACCAAGGACATCTTTATTAATATTTTTTTGCAACCCCGAAAGTGTGTTATAATCTTCTGGAGTTTTAGGATATTCTACTTGCCAATCGTACTGAGAAAAATTCTGTTTCATTTCACTATTTATTTTATTACTATAATTTTCTCCCTGTTTTTGATAGATTCTTTCCTCTTCCTTAGTCATACCTATCTTTTTAGGAGGAATACCTTCTAAAGACTCTAAAGAAGATACGGAAGGTATAAAATTTTCTTTTACTTCTCTTATTACCCCACCAAAACCCTCCATAGGCTCCTTTATATTATTCCATCCTTTTCCCACCTTCTCATCCAGACCTTCTTCGACCATGGAATATTTATCCACAGGAACAAGAATAGATCTGCATTGATAATGGAGCGGTGGAGTATTGCTTTTTAATCTCGGATCATCTATTGCCAGTATGAGCCCGTCTCTATCTTCACATATATCAGAAGTTCGACTATCCAGGATGGCAGAGAATTCCACTGCAGTAATAAACCCCTTAAGTGCAGGTGATTGAAAACCTTCAATCCTTCCCTCGTTCATTGCCCTGCTGGTCTCTGTCCTTGCTATATTCTGTAATCTCCCGACATGGAAAGAAGGGAATACACTCTCAAGGCTTCCCATAATATTCTGGACAGAAAGACCATTCTGGATACCTGAGTATATCTTCTGTTTTGCTTTATTAAGAAGCTCCTGTTCCGCTACGCCCTTAAGATATAAAGAATAGTCCCCGTAAAAATTTAAGGCGTCATAAGGAACCACCGAAAAACTGGTTGCAATTTGCTTATTTTGAGGATTAAGGGCATGTGTTACCTGGTCAGCCAGGTCATTGACTATACCCTGAGTAAGTCCCTGGTCAAGGAATTTTCTTTCCAGTTTTTTCCTCTCATAGAACTGCTTTAATTCAAGGCCTTCCGTTATTCCTGTAACCCTGCCGGCGCGTCTGGCTTCTACTATGAGAGAAAAGAGAATAGTTTGATATTCTTTTAAATCTAAAGTTAAAGAAGAAACCTGGTTAAGATCTCCTTTCTCGACTATCTGCCTGGCCCGCTTCAAAAATTCGTCATTTGATTTTGATAGAGCAGAGCCGGCAGATTTAACAAAAGCTTTCTCCAGGTCTTCAAAGGTTCGCTTTATTCTGGCTATTACTTTTACTGATTTTCTTATAGAATTACTTACCAGTGACGGCATTTTCGTTTACTCCTTGAGTTGTATTCTGTGTAGTTTCAGGAGGCTGTATTACAGGTAATTCTATCTCTGACCGTTCAGGAGCTCCCAACTCTGCCCTCATGTAATCGCCATCGCTCACAGGGTCAAACACACCGCCATTTACCATCTGATAAAACATTCCGGAAAGTTTTACCTTTTCGTCTATAGAAAGTGGTTGAATATTTCCGAAGCTTCCGTAGCTTTTCTGAGTACCGTAATTATACTCAATGAGTTTTACTAATATCTGCGAAATAATGACGTTATCTCTGAAATCTGCTGCTATCTCTTCTGCTGCCTCTATAAGCATATCGAAATGTTTATCACCCAGGGCATAAGAGCCGCCTTTTTCACCTCCAGAGATAAGGGAAAGCATAAAGAATACTCTATAGATAATTTTGTCGCAGAATTCTATACAGTTCTGGTAGAGCTGAGAGGAGTCAAGACCTGCTTTTCTTTCTATCAGTTCAACCTTATCAGAATTCATATCTATCCCGAGAACATTATTATAAAGCCAGTTGGCGCATTGAGCTATTAAAGTACCAACATCATTCACACTCTGACAAAGTATTGTCGGTATAGTAAATTTCTGAACGAAGATGGCCCACATTTTTAAACAGAGTAGTTTTAACTCGTAGTATATTTCAAGATAATTCCCGCGCCCATACCCGTACGGAGAAGACAAATCACCGTAATGATAAATAATAAAATTCTTTGAAGAAAATTCCTGACCTGAAGTATTATTTATTCTTATATCGGAGATAAATTCTTTGTTTCTGTCATTTTTTGCCACTTTAAATTCCAGTTCATCTGAATTATAATTAACCATCCATCCAAAAAGATATTTGCTATCTACCACGTCGAACACAAGCTGTAATGCAGAAAATCCAAAGAAAAGACCTTTACCAAGAAGATCTCTTAAGTGTGAATATAAAGAACCATCCATGTTTTCAATAGCATCTTTTACAAGCTGTTCAATTTTCGGATTTTCATGCTTATAATTATTAAGTCCTAAGCGTTTCATTACCAGATAAGTTAGGAAATCACATGCGTTTCTACATGCTTCTTCTCTCCACATAATTTTAAGTTTCCACAGGGGAATTCTGTCCCATGGATAAGTCTCCGTCTGTGATATAAATTCTTTAATGAAATTCAGAATAGGTAATACTGAACCTGATTGTCGAATTACGTCTGATTTTACATTTTCCTTTTTCCCTTCCGCCTCTACAGGTAAAGCTGCTGGAGTCTGGGTATTTACTTTAAATAAGTCTTTTAAATTTGCCATCCATCCCATGGTTAATTCCTCCTAAAATTTAAATGTCGGTAAACCTGTCATGCGTGCTGCTTGCCTGAATTCTGTACCTTCTTTAACGAAAAACTCGTCTTCAAGAGCGTAACGGCATGGATCTATAATATGATCATCTCCAAGGTATTTCCCCGGTATATATTCCCCGGTTTTCTGATCTTTTTTAAGCCTATAGAAAGTGAATTCATTGATAGCATTCTGGCAAGCCTTATGAATTATGATATCATATTTCTTTAAAAACTTAATTCCAAAATCCACAGAGTCAGGCCCTTTTACCGCCGCTCTCGCTCTTACTCCGAGTGTTTGAAGTTTCTTAATTGCCTTGGGTTCTGCACTATCAAAAGTGACCGGCAATGTGCCTATTCTCTCTTTTACCTTTTCAGCTAAAACTTCATCGGAACATTCCCTAATGTATAGCTCATCGTATATATAAATCTTTCTATTCTTCCGGTCAAACTGCAATACAACCAGTGTTGCAGGGTCTGGATAGAACCCAAAATCTCCACCAGCTTTTCTTCTGTCGAAAGTGGGAATGAGATTAGTTAAATCCTCCACTGTGAACTTAAATACAACACCTTCCAGAACTCCCCATTCACCCAGGACGTAAACAGTAAACATATAAGGGTCTTTCGTGTCTTCAATTCTTTTAATATCGTCTTTCGTGAGGAATTTGTTGTCTTTGTAGGTGGTTTTTAGAATAAGGAGATCTTCTGACTGATAGAATTTTTGTTTGTCATCCCAGGCAACAGGGAGAAAGAAACGTTTGTAAATCCAATGGGTTTTAAAGATAGGATTGAAGCTAAATATTACTATCTTTTTATCTTCCTGCTCTATACCCTGTTCAATAGCATCTTCATCTCCACCCCTGAGCCTTTTTTCTAATTGATTAAAATCTGCCTCAGAGGTTTCCGTTGCTTCTTCTATCCAGATGTAATCTATTACTCCATCGATTGGCGTTATTGATTTTAACTTTTCGACATCATCGAGACCTTTAAATATAATCTGTTTCTTGTTTAAAAGACAGGTCACAACCATATTGGTTTCATTAACTTTAAAGAACTTAGAAAGCTTTAACTTATTAATAGCCTTTTTGATTTCATTAAACGTACTATCCCTGAGAGTAACACCGACATTTCTTGTTATGAGCCAGTTTTTATTTTTATATAAAACGTTAAGAATACATCTCTGTGCAAGCCAGTAAGATTTGCCGGAGCTACTGCCACCATAAAATATCTGTACCGAAGACTGGCAATTTAAATAAGGATAATAAACTTTATTCATTTTTACAGGTATTTTAACTTTCATCTTCTCCACCGAATAACTTTATTTCTATCTCTATTTTTACATCGCCAGAAATAGGTTCAGGATTTTTCTTCCATTCTTCCGGCTCTCTGTTGTGTAGCCACATAGAGCATGCGCCTACGTCGGGAATTACCATTTTTGTTATTTCTTCTGTAGACTCTTTACCTTCTTCATCTATTTTTACTTTTTTTTCTTTATACTTAAATCCTTTACACCGCTTCAATAAGGATTGCCTCACCTCGCCATTAACGATTTTTTTACCTTGAATAAGTGACTGCGAAAATTGCGGATATTTTTCTTTCCATTCGTAAAACGTTCGCTCACCGATACTAAGCTTTTCAGCTATCTGCACGTCAATTAACCCTTTTCTGGCTAATTTTTCTGCTTTTTTGCACATCTCTTTAGAATACTTGGTTTTTCGGCCCATAATTCTTTCCTCAAAATAAAAAAGAAGACGCGAAATTTCTTGCATTTCGTATCTTCTTTAATTTTCTCCAGTATAGCACATTCAGTCAATCCAGTAAATAACTGGGGTCATTTTCTTTATCTTTATTTCGTTCTATGTAAAGTTCAATCCACTTCTGTAATAAAGAAGATTTATTAATAGAGAGCTTTCTTGTTATTTCATCAAATTCTTCAGCAGTCTTTTTTTCTACTTTAACAGCTATGGTTTTCGTGCAGGAAATGTATTGTTTACTTTTCATTAATCTGCCTTCTTTCACTTATTGCTTTAAATTTCTCTGTGCACTCAGGGCAAATGATATCCTGCGCATCTGGTAAAATTTCTGCAGGTCCATGTGACCACTGACCGGTATGGATATTATATATAGATTTGCACCATGCACACTGCTTTAACACTTCTCTTTCCTCTCTTTCTTCTAAGATTTCGAGTCTACTTATTACTCTGTCTATATCATTCCTGATTAAATCAAGGTAAACTTTTTGATGTAAAAGCTCTTCAAGGGTGCTTACTGATTGACCAAACGATTTAATGTTTTGTATTGTTTCCGGGGTGAATTCTAACTGTTGTGTTTTGTTATGCTGCATTTTTTGCAATCTCCTCAATCTTCTTATCTTTCTCTTTGTTTCTCTGGCTCAACTGGCTTTACTCCCTGTAACGTCTTTAAAAAATTCAGAATAGCAGGGTCGCATGTGATGTTTATGTTGAAATTAAGCGTTATTCCGGGCATTTTATTCAATCCTTTCTATCTCAAATCTAAATAATCCCATATACTTGTTTTCCCGTTCTTTTTCCGTTTTTCCATTTCCCTGTCATGGTAGATTTTTTTCTCCTCTGGCGTAAGTTGTGAATACATTACAGGCTTGTTTCTTATACCTACGATCATCTTACTTCCTACTGTATGATATTGAGTCATGTAGTCGGGGTTATTCTTCCATGTTCCCCTCATTTTCATTCTCTCTTCTTTTGCTTTTCTACGTTCTTCTTTTGTCATTTACTCCTCAGTCCTCCCATTTTATTTCAGTTGTTAATTTATATAATTGATTTATACAATCTCTTATCTCTTCCTCATCTCCTTTTTCAATAGCTTCTTCCAACCCCATTAGGCGAATTGTAAATCTATCTTTTAATTGTAATTCCATTTACTCCTCAATCCTTTCTTTTTCCCATAGGCCGGGTTCCAGTTCGTCACTGCCGGCCCATCGGAAAGTTAAAATAAGCATAATTGCTCTTTTTCTTCTATTTCTTTACCAAATATAATAGTTTTATACTCTTCACTTTCTTTATATTTCTCCCATCCATATTCAGAAAAACCACGATAACCAATATTACCCTTTTCAACACTTTCTATTGCAAGATAGAAAGAAATTGTATCTGTCTCCGTGTCTTTCACTGTTAAATGTTCTTTCCACTGAAGAGAAGGTTCTTTTATATTTTCTTTCTCCCATTCGCTTGTATAATACCCACCTGAGAGTTTTACTCGTTTTATTATTTCAATCACACCGCCACCTCCTCAAATAAATCAAGCTGGCCTTCCTTCTCCGGCTCCTGATATACCCTCTTAAAAAATTTACAGGCCCGTTCTCCATGAGAAATTCCGTAAAAAATACAGTTTTTATTTGTGCATCTCACTGTTACACAGCAATAATAATACTTTGGTTGTGATATTTTATCTCTAGTTTTCTCTATCTTCATATTCAGTAGTTCATTCTTCGCTCCGCATCGGAAACAAGCGTAATCAGGCATCGACGTATATATCTCCCTTTATCCACATCTTTCCACAATCCCCACAGGTCAATATTCTTATTTTTGAATAATCTACCATCCAGTAAGAACTTCCACAGGTGCAGGGCTTATATTTCTTTCCTGCTTCTGGCCTTGGAGCCAGTGATGGGAGTTTCTTAAAAGCTAACTTTATTCTTTCTGTGTCTGTGAGTGACATGATTTTTCCCTCCCTCTCTCTTTAAAACATAAATAACTGATCTTCTTCTTCGTTCTTCTTTACAGAATTATTATTAAACCAGGTAACAATCGGCTCTCCCTTATATTCTCTATCCCACACAAACCATGCATATTCTATAGCTGCCCCTCCGAGTCCGAGAAAGTCCAATCTCTTCACAAATACAATTATTTTCTTTAACGGGAATTCTCTATCAGTCCATACTTTTTTGTAACGATCTGCCCCTCCGAGAGCTGCCAATTTCAAGAGAAAGGCAATCTTCTTTTTTGTGACCTGTTTTGCCCTCAGTATGAATTCTGTGGTATATTTGTATGGTGGATTTGTGATGATATTATCTGTCGGGCAGAAATACAAAAGGTGATCGTCATCTTCAAGAAAATCTACTCCCTGAACTCCATATATGGAATTATCTTCTCGAATATCCGTTGAAGATATTTTTACATCAGGATATACTCTCTCAAGTATTTTTGATATATGACCTTCACCTGATGCACATTCCCATATGTCCCCCGTGAAAGTTTCATTCAACAGTAATCCATTTACAGCTATCTCAGGAGTAGGATAAAAGTCAAATTCCTGTCTGTTTTTTCCTTGCCCGGCCATTATTTGAGTGTTCATTTTTAATACCACACCGTTACCTCTATTTTTTCTTCCTCTTCTGTATCGACCTTATATAAATCTGCTGCCAGGCTTACCACCTGTTTATCGTTTTTTATAAGCCCAGGGTTCTTTTTATCTGCCTGTATCCCGTCAAGGATTGACTTCAGGATATTATCAAGATCACCTCTAACGTTACCTTTTATGAATACGTCTGCTGTTACACCTACCGGCTCCTCTATCTGCTTTATTCTCTTCTGTAGCATTACGCCGAGGACATGAGCCTTTATTCTCCTTCTGTAATCTTCATATCGTTTGTAAGATTTGCTTACCCATTTCTGCTTCTGAGTGGTTCTCACACAGGGGACTGCTTTTCCGGGGATTGAGAATGTTATGCTGCTTGCTGTTTTAATCATTTCTTCTTCTCCTTTTCCGATATCCAAAAAGTATAATCCTTACACTCTCTTTTATGATCTACTGTCAATTTCTCGAAAGGAATATCAATTTTCTTCCTTGTGCAAATTGCCTGCTCTTTCTGCACGAATTTACAGTGCTTGCAGTTCTGACAGCAACGGGCTGCCAGAGTATAGGTAATCATGGAGTTACCTCCAGAACTGTTATAAACTCCTTATCTCCGATATAAGTTTTAATTTCGACCTTTTCAACTGCTCTCATATCAATTCCATTTATAGCCAGAGTCTTTATCCAGGCATTATCAAGCTTTTCGAGGTTTATAAAATAATCTTTCTTTGGTAACTCAATAAGGCAGTTCATAATTATTATTTTCCTCCCTCTCAAGTTTTAATGTTGCCTCGAATATCCTCAAGGATTTCTTATTAAAGCAAAGGTTAACTTCACCCGTGCAACCGTCTTTATTTTTACCCACAATCACAGTCAACTCTCCCGGCTTTTCACTCTCTGGATTGTAGTAATCATCTCTGTAAAGCAGTAATACTATCCATGCAGTTTCTTCAATTCTTCCCGACTCCCTGAGATCTGACATAGTCGGGATTTTGCTGTTTCTTTTTTCGACTTCCCTGGATAGCTGACTCAGGCAGATTAACGGAGCGTTGATTTCCTTGCAAAACGCCTGTAGTCTGGTTGCTATCTCTGAGACTTCGTTATACTTGTTTTTTTCGTATCCTGGTAAATAGAACTGCCCCATGTGATCGACATAAACACCAAGGATTTTATGATTTCTCATCTGCCTTCTGATTTTTGCCTCAAATTTGTTATAATCTCTGTCGTTCACATCAAACCAGAGAATAGGTAAACTTCTCATTCTATCCAGAAGGTTATTGACATTTTCTCTCTGAATAGGTGATAATTTGCCTCTTTTTGCGTTCAGTGGTGTTATCGTATCATCAAGAATTGACAGGCATCTGAAAGCAATATCCTCTATGGACTGTTCCATTGAGTAAAAAATAAAATATCCGTCTTTTGCTTTATCTGCTGCACGAAGAAGAGAATTAACAGCAAATGCAGTTTTACCCATCCCAGGACGACCGGCTATGTATATCAGATTTGATTTCTGAAGACCGCCAATAAGATTATCCAGGCAAGTAAACCCTGAAGTTATACCAGACATCAAAACCGGTGTTTCTGGTATCTTGTATTTCAGTTCTAAAAATAGTTGATTGGAGTCAACGCAATCGTTTTCAATACTGCCAGCGTCCAGACTCCTGTATAATTTCTCTATCTCTGCCTGTAAAGAGGTGACATCCTTAAAGCTCTCTTTATCTCGGAACTTTTGGTTCCACTTTCCGAGTTCCTGAATTTTATCGCCCAGTATTATCAATTTCCGTTCAAAAGATTTTTGCTTGAGTTTATCAAGGAAGAATTTTGCCTTTTCAGTCCCATAATAATTACGAATCACATTGGAAAATACTGCAAGCCCTTCTATCTGCTCCCTTTCTGAAAGGTAATTTCTTACGGTACAGTGATTACAGTCATTATTTTTCTTTAAGATAGAGATTGCCTTGAAGACCTGCTGACTGCCTATAGTGTAAAAGTCCTCTTCTTGAAGATAGTAAAATATATCTTCTTCTCCCTCTTCTACGTTCAGACAACAACCAAGAATTTCATGTTCAGCGTCACTGTCGTATGGCAAAAGCTCACTGGCCACTTAAAATTACCTCCTTTTGTTCAGGTGTTAAAAACGGATCTTCTTCAACATCAATAACCCATTGTTGTTTCTTTTTTCCGTTCCCAGGGGTTCCGCCGGAGGAGGCGGCTGCAGGAGCTGGCGCGGCGCAATTTACATAATCAATAAATCTGCCATTAAAGAAAGAGCTTCCAAGAAGAATATATTTTTCTCCTGTCTTCTCTTTCTCTATTTTTCTCTTGTAGTTTAATATAGCCGTCGAAAACTGTTCTTTTGTGTATTCTTTCCTGTACTTTTGATAAAAATTTAAAGATTTTACTTTCCCCTCTTTCTTTGGATATTCTTTCCAGAGTTCTTCAAATTCCGATTCCAGATCTTTTTTTGAACATAATATATTATTCTTATCTATTCTTATCTTATCTAATCTTATACCGTCACGTAACGGTAACGTATCGGTAACGTTGCTATCACGTAACGGTAACGTTATATCACTCTTTTGTTTTTCTCTGAATTTACGCATTTTCTCGGCAGATTTTTCTTTATTTTCGAAACATTTTCCGGCGTATTCGTTCCAATCGTTCACTATTAATTCATTATCTTCCGTCTCGATAATAAAACGACTGGCGAGAAGTGCGTTGTAAAATTCTCCTGAGTTTCCTTCCCAGTCGCATCCGTCAGATATATCATCAGCATCATATTTTGTTATATCTCCATCCTGCGCGTATTCTACACACCACATCCAAAAGGAAACTAAATATCCTATGGCCTCTTTCTGGGATATTTGCAACAATCTGCTCATTTTCTTTAATTTCGGGTGTCTTATTAAGCTCTGGTCAATTGGTATCCACATTTGTATTTCTCCTGTCTATAAAGGCAGAGGGATTCCTCTGCCTTTATTTTATGCTGCCATTAAATCATCTTCAAAATACTTTCTTATTTTATCTGCAAGTGCCTGATTTTTCCTTATTTGTTCTTTTCGTTCTTCCGATAATTCGCTATATTTCGCCATCTCTCCATCATCCTTTCTTCTTTCTTCCTCACTCTCCGAGTCCTACCGGCAGACCATCCGGTGGACTCAGAGAAAGGAAATTAATTTATGGAAACGCCTCAAATCGGAGGCGAGATTGAGATCTAAAAAGGTATATCTCCGTTTTCTATATCTTGTCTTACCTGGTCATTAAAAGCTTTCGCCGCTTCTTCTTCGGTCATATTGCAGAATTCATCAGCTATAGAGGAAGAATTACTTTCTGGTTGAATTACGGCCTCTTCTGTAGTATGTTCCTCTATCTCTTTACAGATAGCGTCATAGTCAGTTTTCTTCACTTCCTTTGAAGAGTTATAACCGTATTTGCCGATAACAGTTTTTACAAGCAATTCGTTTCCTTTTGACAACGCGAACATTCTTTTCGCCTGTGCGCCTGAAATGAAATTATTGTTCTGCTGTGACTGCCGTTTATTATTATTTTGCTGGGGATTCTTTGCTCCGTTACTGCTTCCATTCCCGTTCATGAACAGGTCTTCTGTGTCCTGAGTGAATACATCAGAAAGCCCTGCTACTCTCTTCGCTGCATCTACCAGAGCGCGTTTTTTTGCCATCTTTAAAATTGTATTGGCTAAGGTGTACGGGTCTTGCTTTAATTCCCCGGTTCTCTCATCTATTCTCTGATATCGTTTCTCCTTGGTGTTACAAGAGCCAAGTCCCTCCGCCACCTTAAAGCCGTATTTCAGTAAAGAGCATTTTACTTCGAAATAGAAAAAGCCGTTCTCCCAGTCTTTTTCGGAGTCAGTGACGGCATATTCATCGGCAAGTCCGAACGACATGAGGATTGTTTCTGCTCCTGGCTGCCAGAGCGAAGGTTTTGGAGTTCCGGGAATAGTTCCGTAATGATAACCTTCTTTGAATATGCTTTTTATTATGGTTTTGAAAGTGTTTACTTTTCCAAGTGTGGCTTGAATAACCTGTGGGTTAAACCCGTCCATTAAATTGAATTGTTGCTGTTCTATTGTCGCTAACTGAGTATTGTTTTCCATAATCTTCATTCCTTTCTTTCTTAAACTATTAATTCCACAAAGCCCTTTCCAGCTTCTTTACTGCTTCCTGCAATTCTTCTTTCCTTGATAATCTCTTCCGCCGCCATAATTACCTCTAACGAATCGGAATTGTAAAATCTGCAGTAATGCCACTGTGCTTCTTGCAGTCCTTTTGTGACTCTTTCCGTGTCTTTATCCCTGTAGAACTCTTTCAGGGAGTCTATCTTTTTGAAATTTACCTTCAAGATATTATTCATTGCTGCTTCTATTGAGTCGTTAATAAAATCTACGTCTCCGATACTCACCTTAAATCTCCTCCTCTCTAAATACTGGATCTTTTGTCCTGAAAACCTGAGATATCAGGAACCCGATAAATATCAGGAGCAGTATTAAAGCCCCGATACTGTACTCTGAGATTAAGATTCCGTAAACCCTCAAGCAGATACAAAGATTTACCCAGTTCATTACGCCGCCCTCTTCATTCTTCTGTCCAGTTCATTGTTGCACGCCTGAATAACTTCAGAGCATCTATCCTGCTTTTTTTCTATCTCTGCAGTTCTACGGGGATGCCTGGAGTAATCTGCAAAATTCTCTCTTGCCTGCCGTCTGATTTCCTTTATCTTCTCATCAGTCTGCATTTCAAGAACAAAAGTTTGCTTGGTTCTGGTATCATTTCCTACTGTGATAACCATTTAAAAAGGCACCTCCTCAAGTTTCTCTAAAACCTCTTCAGGGCTCATCTCGCTAAAAAGCTGTGGTTTTGTAGTTTTTCCACAGGGGCAAGCATCATAATCTCCGAGGTCGTAAAATGTTGGCTCCTTACAACTGGGGCAAGTTCTTTCTGCAATCTGTTTCATTAAAATAATCTTCCCTAAATCCTTAAGGACGTATCCTTTTTTTAATGGGTTTTCTATTGTCAGAGTTGTTTTTTTTGTGGTATTATTCTGGTACTTTCTTATTTGGTTCGTGTCCTGTGGTAAGGGCACGGATTTTTTTTCTTTTAAACAAGGCATCACGCCGCCTCCTTCCTTTCTTTTATAAGACAGTCCTCAAATTTTACTTCGAAGTTTGTCAGGGATAGTAAACTAATTAATGTACAGACATTCATTTTTGAAGTTTTTAAGGCTTTATGAATATACTGTGGTTTCTTGTTTAGCTTTTTTGCTGCTTCAGATTGAGTCATTCTATGATTATAAAGCCAGTCTGCTATCGGTGTAGTTGTGAATGTCATGTTGCAAAATCTCCTTTCTGTGTATTATTATGTTTATAATTATAAACTATTTAGTTTTTAATGTCAACTATTTTCTTTATTTATTTTATAAATTTTTTTATTTAAAGTATTCTCTTTTTTGTTTACTTTGTTATAATAAAAGTGAAGGGGTGATTTTATGAATATAGGATTAGCCTTGAAAGATTTTAGAGAAAAATCTGGTTTATCTTTACGACAGTTAGAAATAAAAACAGGGTTAAAAGCCCAATATATTTCAAGTTTAGAAATGGGAAAAAAGAAAAGCCCTTCTATAGATAATTTACAGGTGTTAGCTACTGCTTTAAATATATCTGTAATAGATTTATTCCTAAAATCTGGGTACACCACTTCAACTGCAACTGACATAGAGACCTCCATACAAATGTCTGACCTGACAGTTTCCCAGAAGGAAGCCCTTCTTGGTGTTTATCGTAGCTATAAAAATGGTAATGGCAATAATAAGCCTGTAGATATAGAGACAGTTATTAAGTATTCTCCCGATCTTCCCCCAGATGGCCGGGAGGCTCTTCTTTCTACTTACCGGGCGGTGAAGAATAAAGAAAGGATTGAAACTAATGCCTCCTAAAAAGAAAGACTCTCCGGAGAATAAAATTGATAATCTGGATAAAAAAACAGATGAACGGTTTGACCATCTGGAGAAATATATCTTTAAAGAAGTTTGCCGTCTGGATAATAAAATAGACTCTTTGAAAGAAGAAATGAACGATAAATTTGATAAAGTCTTATCTGCCGTTTCCAATCTGGTCGTTACTACTGAAGGTATAAAACAAGAAGTTACTGCTATAGGCGAATATATAAGACGGCATGATAAATTAGAAATTTTATCGTAACATTTCCTTTTTAGCATTCTCCTTCTTCCTCCTTTCAAAAAAAATTTCCTGAAGGGGCTCTGTAACCCCTTACAATTCCCCTTCAGACACTACATTGTTCATTACTTACACTGTGTCCGGTTACTTTTTAGAGAACCGGAGAAGACTGGTGGAGGCCAGAGGAATTAAACCTCTTTCTTTTTACTGCAGAGTCTAGAATTTCAGTAAACCGCATTATCGTCATGCTCTGCCCCCAGAAATCCGGCTCTTCGCCGGGTGATTTAATTAAATAAACATATGGAAAACCGAACTAAGGAGTTCTCTTTACCTTCCGAGACCTGACCGGTTAATTACTCCGGCGGCCTCAGAAGAGTAGAGAGAGGGTATTTAACATGAATTAACTGCCACTCTCGGAGCAGTCAGAAAAACGTATATAGTAAATAGTGTGTTCTTTATCTCTTGTAAAATTTTTTTGACAGTTGCAGTCTCTCTCACCTCTACGAACATTTCCTTAACCTCCTTTCTTTAATGCTTTCTCTCTTATTTATATCTAAAGTTTAACCTTAACTGCCCTGGATTATCCAGAATATTCATCAGGTCAGTTTGTGCGGTTATAATTGTTTCCTGGATTCGTGCTGCCACGCGTCCTTTACAGCGTTTCAATCCTCTTTGAACTCTTTTCAATCCTTTAAGTGAGCTATTTATTACCCTGATTACTTTACTCATATTGTCACCTCCTCTATATCTATTTATTATTATAATTTATGTTTTTCATAAATGCAATACATTTTGCAATTATTTTTATTTCATTTTTAATATCAATAATTATTGTAAAAAAGAATATAAAATTACAATACAAGTAAAAATGCAATTATTTTGTAATATAAAAATATTGCAAAAATGTTGTTAAATATGCTATAATCTTTACGGAGGTGTTTAAAATGAAAAATGATATAACTGCTCTCACGATAAGACTTCCAAAGGAAGAACTTGAATATATCAAGCAGAAGGCAAAAGAGCATGGAATTTCTGTTGCTGAGTACATGAGAAGAGTTGCAAATCCTGATAAATACAAATCTGTTATTGAATGGGATAGAAGAAAACTCGCTTCTTCTACTTCCGCCTAATTTCATCTTACACCTCCTGTGGTGAGCCTGACCTCTTACCTCCAGGCTCACCGTCTGTTATCCTTTAAAACTTCTTTACTTTTCCTCCCACCCGGCGTATCATGACCGGGAAGGGAGGTGATACTATTGACTGAACCTAAAGCTTTTGAAACTATCTACAAGCAATTAAATGAATTCGAGCATCAGAAACCTGATAAAACCCAAGAACGTCAGAGTCGAAAAATGAATGGAATATGATAATTAATAATCATATTTAAAAGACGTTGCATTATCATCACTATCGAAAATCAACTTCGCCATCTCAGGTAACACTTCCAGTTCTTTTGGAGTTATCTGAGATGCTTCTTTTTTAGCTATTTCAATACCCAGTTTGCAAAAATTTCTAAAAAATTCTGATTTTAAATTGGCATATTCCTGTATCCGGGCTTTCTGTTTTTTAATCTCCTCCTGCCTCTGCTTCTCTTTCTCCTCTTCTTTCTGGAGACTTCCGATTACATTTTGAAGAATTTCAATCTTCTCCATTCCCTTACCGCCTTTCTATTTATGCTACTTTTTCTTCCATTTTTTCTTCCATGTAAAAAAGCTCCGGCACACTCGTATTGAGAGCCAGGGCGATTTTTTCTAATTTCTCTAATCGAGGTATTCTTTTTCCCGATTCCACTTCAGAAATCATTCTCTGACAAGTGCCTGCTTTTTTGGCAAGTTCTAACTGAGAAAGTCCCTGTTTTTCTCTTAAGTTTTTTATTTTCATCAGGCTATCCATTTTAGCCCTCCTTAAAATCTCATTTTCTTAATTATATTACAATATTGTAATAATTGTCAAGGAGTAAATTACAAATTTGTAATAAAATTAAATATAAAAAAAGTATTACACTTTTGTAATAACTATGCTATATTTAATGTAAAAGGAGGATTTTATGTGATGCTTGGGGATTTTATAAAGTTAAAAAGAACAGAAAAAAAGCTGACATTAAAAGATCTGGCTCAATTATGCAATACATCAGATGCCACGTTAAGCAGAATCGAAATGGGAAAAAATGAGCCTGATTTTACTTTATTAATATCTCTAAGCAAAAACCTAGACTTCACTTTAAATGAACTCGCCACCGCGACCGGCTTTTCCACTCCTCCCTCAGAAAGTTCTCCTCCCCTCGAACAAATAATAGAGAAAACCGTAGAAAAAACCGCCTTTAAAGTCTCTAAGGAAACCATAGAACAATTAAGAGCAGAATACTTAACTTTTTTGCCGGTAGAGGAAGAACTCAGCAGATTGGTAAAAAAAGGTAAGCAGATGGAGGAGATGGAGAAAGAAGGGTTGCCTCCGGGAGCAATCAGGATGAAACTTTCCACTGCCAAGCTCCCACTTGTAACAGGTGTAAAGTGCGGTAATTTCATCTGCCCGGCAGAAGAGACTTACGAGATGATTTCTGTGCCGGAGTCCTGGGGAGAAGTTGCGGACTTTGTTATACAGGTATCTGGCAATTCTATGGAGCAATACTATATTGCAGATGGGTTTTATGTGGCAATAAAGAAACAGAATACCTGCTCACCGGGAGATATTGTTTTGATTTGCGATTACGACGAAACGGATATCTCAAAAGGAGTCCTTAAGAAAGCAAAGAGCGTGAATGGTATAGGACTTGTATTTCAGAATGGAACTGGAGACATAATACCAATGTCTGAGAGTTACAGAATAGAGGGTATAGCAGTTAAGTGGGGGATGTTATAATAGGATTAAGGAGATGATATTATGGAACAAAAAATAGATTTATTACTCAGTAAATTGGATAATTTAGAGAAAAATATGAATGAAAATTTCTCTCAGGTAAACACCAGGCTGGATAAATTGGAAGAAGGTCAGGAGGCTTTAAAGAAAGATATTAAAAATTTATCTATCATAACCGGTGAATTTGCTACCAGATTTGACACTATAGACTCAGAAATAGTAGGAGTAAACAGAAAACTGGATAGGCTGTCCGCTAAACAAGATATATTCTCTGCTACTGTAAAAGAGCATGAACTGAGACTGGAAGACCTGGAATTTTCTCCTCCAGTTAAATAATAGGATTAAGGAGATGATATTATGGAACAAAAAATAGATTTATTACTCAGTAAATTTGAAACAATGGAAACTAAATTCAATACAATGGAGGAAAAGGTTAATAAGATTGATAGTATTGAGAAAGACCTTAAAGAATTCAAGCAGGAGGTAAAACAGGATATTAATGAATTAAAAGAAAACCAAAAAGAAATGAAAGGTCAGATTGACTATTTAACAAAAGAAACATTTAAAACCTCTGTCAAACTGGAAGATAAAATAGATAGAGGTATCCAGGGTTTAGATTTTAAACTTGATAATATATACATAAACACTGTAGGGATTGCAAAACAATTTACTGATACAACACAGCAAGAACTCCCTGTATTAAGGTCAAGGCAGATAGAACATTCTAACCAACTGGAAGACCATGAGGAAAGAATTTCTAAGCTGGAGGCTATTGAGTAAATTAAACAAAAAGTGAGAGCTACAGAATAGAGGGTATAGCAGTTAAGTGGGGGATGCTGTGAAAATTCGTGATATAATAAAATTAATAGAAAAAGACGGATGGTACAAGGTATCTCAGGAAGGAAGCCATAGACAGTATAAACACTCACAGAAAAAAGGCCGGGTAACAATAGCGGGCCATCCGGGAGATGATATTCCTATAGGAACGCTTAACAGCGTATTGAAAATGGCAGGTTTAAAGAAAGGGAAGTGATAATATGCAATATTTGGCTATAATTGAAAAATCAGAAAATAATTATTCTGCGTATTTACCAGATGTTCCCGGATGTATAGCTACAGGTAAAACAATAGAAGAAGTCAAGATTTCCATAAAAAAAGCATTGGAAATACATTTAAAAGGCCTGGAAGAAGATGGAGAATTACCGCCCTTGTCTATATCTGAAGCTGAATATGTTGCAATTTAAAATAGAGGGTATAGCGGTTAAGTGGGGAATGTTATAGATTAGGGAGATGATAAATATGGAAGAGATGTTAAAACAGATATTAAGCAAGCTGGATGCAATGGATAAAGAAAATAAGGAATTTAGAGAAGAAGTTAATCAAAGATTTAACCAGGTGGATGAAAGGTTTAATCAGATAGATGCAAAATTACATGACCTGGATAATAGGTCTGAAATATTATTATCCGATATACAGGGAGTAAGTAAAAAATTAGACAGGCAGATAGCTTCTTCCCGTTCTAATTCGGTAAAACTCAGGGAACTGGAAATGCGTGTGGAAGATCTGGAAGTTTCCCCTCCGGTAAAATAAATAAAAAAGCCTATCAACCTTACCCGATAGGCCTTTTCTTTCTTATTTTTTATTTATTTCTCCTTCCTCCTCTTTTCTTCGCGCATCATAACCACATTTAAACCCAGTAAAAAAGCAAATCTTTCCAAAATCTTTAATAATTTCTTCGCCCTGGACAGCTACGCCAAAAATTTGACAAAATAACTCATCCGCAGAAAACTTAAGCATCTTCAAGAATCCTTTCTTTTTTGATTTTTTTTATGATATAATATTTTTACGATTAATAAGGGACGCCCCTTTAAGGTGTCCTTTTCTATTTTCCTCCTTTCTTTTTCCTTCCAGTATGATATAATTAAAACAAAGAATAATTAAATAATTAAACGAGGGACGCCTCGACGTCTGGGTTTCAAGCAAGACGGTCAGAGTGCGATCCCTCTCCTCTTATTATATATGAAATTTTACTTAAGAGATATAACTTTAAAAATCTCTCGTAAAAATTATATCATGCGCTTTCAACTTTTTACGATTATAGTTCTTTTGTCGTAATAATGCGTAAAGGAACTATCTTTTCTTTACTGTGAATTTCTTTTTCTTTACAATGAAACTATTGCTATTACTGATTTAAATTAATCATTGTGCTTATTTACACTGAACAAAATTTATACATACTAAGCATTTTACGTTTTGACTTAAATTTAAAAAAGTTTTATAATTTTTTTACCGTTTAAAATTGACAAAACTGTTTTTATTTGTTATAAATAAAATTAGTAATGTAATTGAAATGAACGAATTTTCAATTTTTAAATATAGCTCTGTAAGAGTTGGTAGCTCTTCGGAGCTATCTACATTTTATTATGTAGCTTTACCTTTTCTTCCGGATTTAAAAAATAAAAAAAGCTGAGCAAAATCAGCTTTTCTTTATGTGATGGTTATGTGATTTTCCTTATTGACTATTAACCTTTAAAGATATATATTAAGCATGGAAGGGAAAATTATAAAATTATAGAATAGAGGTTGGTATTATGATAAAAATTAAAGCTATTGACAATAATACTCCTCAGAAAAAAACAAGAAAAGGTTTATATGCTTCTTTAAAGCTACTTAGATTATTACATAAAAATTCTTTACTTGAGGAAGACGATTATTTATATTATTCTCAACATATTGTTTCTATATATTTACAACAGCGATTAGAGAAACCTTTTGATCGATTTCAGAAATCAATAAAAAATCAATTAGTAATGCCGGAAATTCAATATGAGTAATGAAGATAATAATTCAATAGAGCAAAATAAATCTGTAAAATCTACAGAAGAAATAAAACAACAAGCTGTAGATAAAACCATAGCGCCGGTTCCAGTGGCAGCAAATCAATCTCAAGTTGTGATACCTGCAGAAATATTAAAACAGGTAAACCAGGCCCCTCCAGAAATTAAAAATTTAATAAATCAGCTTATAAGTAGTCCACCTATTCAAGGGCAACTTACAATATCAGGTAGAAGATCTGAAAGAATTCTTGTTCCACAAACACAGCAACCTCAATCTATTTCAATTAATCCCATTTCGCTTACTCCTCAACATATCGATAAATTAATAGATAATGGCAACAAAGAAGATCAAAGGCAGTATGAATTAGCTTCAAAAGAAATAGAAGTAAATAAAGAATTAAATTTGAAAAATTTTGAAATTCTCAAGCAAGATGGTAAAGAAAATAGAATATTTATAGGAATAATAACAGCCATTATACTTACATTTATTATAATAATTTTATATATATCTGGTGTTAATAATTATGTTGCAGTAAAAGAAATAATTCTCGGAATAATTGCTCTAGTGGCAACATGGTTTGCTGGAAATCGTGATTGGAGATATAAGGAGCAACAAAAAATAAACTCAGATAATAAAGAATAAATCTGTGCACAATAAAAAGAGCCCCGGGATTTCTCTCGGGGCTTTCAGTTTTTACGCTAAAATGATATAATATTTTAAGGTGAAGTAACATGAAGCGCGTGGCTATCTACATCAGGGTCAGCACTCAGGAACAAGAAGAAAACTATAGTATTCCGGCCCAGAAAGAAAAACTTATAAATTACTGCAAAGTAAGGGACTGGGTAACTTCAGAGGTTTTTGTTGATCCTGGATTCAGCGGTGCAAATCTTCAAAGACCAGCCATCCAGAAGCTCATTCAGAATATTAAAAATTTCGACATAGTTCTTGTTTACCGGCTGGATAGATTGAGCCGTTCTCAGAAAGATACACTATATTTAATAGAAGATGTTTTCCTGAAGAATTCGGTAGATTTTATTTCTATTAATGAAAGTTTTGATACCAGCACGCCTTTCGGGAAAGCCAGCGTAGGGATACTCTCTGTGTTTGCGCAACTGGAAAGAGAAACTATCAGGGAGAGATCCAGGATGGGGAGAAGAGAGAGAGCAAAAGAAGGACTGTTTCACGGGGGAGGTTTTTCACCTATTGGATATGATTATATTGATGGCAGACTCGTTATTAATGAGTTCGAGGCATTGCAAATAAAAGAGATTTTTAATCTCTACCTTCAGGGACACGGGGCAGACAAAATACTGGAAACTTTAAATAAAAAAGGATATAAGCATAAATACGGAACCTGGCATAATAGAGGCACTATTAAAAGAATTTTAGACAATCCTCTGTATACAGGTAAAATCTCAAGAGAATTTCCTGGGCTCCATCTTCCTCTTATTTCAGAAGAGGAATTTTCTCAAGCGCAGGCAATTTGCAAGGGGAAAAGAGATCTAAGCAGGCAATATTTTCAGTATTCAGAGCTCCTATCCGGATTGATTTTTTGCGGAAACTGCGGAGCCAGGTACTACGTGCAAAAAGCACGACAATATAAGTATTACAAGTGCTATTCCAGGGGAAAAATAAATAAAGAAATGATAAAAGATCCTGACTGCATGGGAAAAATAATCAGGGTTGAGGAATTAAATTCTTTAATAGAAGACGAAATTTTAAAGATTAGTCTTGACAGGGAATTAATAGATAGTATAATTCCTAAAGAAAAATCGGAGCCGAATAAAAATAAAAGAAAAATAATAGAAAAAGAAATTAATTCCATTAATAAACAGATAAATAAATTATTAGACTTATATCAGATAGATTCTATTCCTTTGACTGAATTAAACGGAAGGATTTCCGCTTTGACCTCCCGGAAACAAAGTCTCGAGCAACAAGCAAAAGAAATAAAAAACTGCAATCAAGTCAACTCAAAAAGCAGAGAAGAGACATTGCGTATATTAAAAAATTTCTCTCTTCTATGGAAGAAGGCTTCTTTCGAAGACAAGAGAAATATACTTGGAGTGTTAATTAATAAAATTATTATTAATGAAAAGATATTTATAGATTGGAGTTTTCTTGAAAGTTAACTGTTAACTAAATCGTTATGTCCATTAAAATAGAAAATCTTTATTACACCTATCTGAAAGATACTCCTTTTCAGGTTGAAGCCCTCAGTGGTATTAATCTTGAAATAAAAAAAGGAGAATTTATCGGTCTTGCAGGTCATACGGGATGCGGTAAATCTACGTTGATTCAGCATTTCAACGGCTTATTGAAACCTTCTTCAGGAAAAGTCTTTGTTGATGGAACAGATATTTTTGCAAAAAAGGTGAATATGCAAAAAATTCGCGCCCTTGTAGGACTCCTTTTTCAATATCCAGAACATCAGTTATTTGAAGAAACAGTTTATGAAGATATTGCTTTCGGACCAAAAAATTTCGGTGTTCC
Organism: uncultured Synergistia bacterium; assembly: GCA_964431735.1. Taxonomy (GTDB): domain Bacteria; phylum Vulcanimicrobiota; class SpSt-956; order SpSt-956; family JAKJGF01; genus CALARM01. The sequence continues at coordinate 28,111 of CAYSLJ010000049.1, forward strand.
CGATAAAGATATAGAAGGAAGAGTAAAGCATGCTATGGCATCTGCCGGTATGTCTTTTGAAGAGCTTAAAGACCGGTCTCCTTTTACGTTAAGCGGCGGAGAAAAAAGGAAAACTGCCATTGCAGGAGTACTTGCAACAGAACCTGAATATATTATTCTTGACGAACCTACGGCAGGTCTTGATCCTGAAAGCCGGGATAACATACTTGCAGGTATTAAAGAATTACATACAAAATATAAGAAAACTGTTATACTTGTCACACATGATATGAACCAGGTAGCTCTTCTCTGTGACAGGGTTTTTATTATGGAAAAAGGCAGAATTGTACTTCAGGGTAATTTGAATGAAGTTTTTTCACAGGTTGAAGCTCTTGAGAATTACAGCCTCGATATACCTCAGATTACCCGTCTTATGCACAGGCTGAAAGAAAAAGGACTTTCTGTAAATACTGAGATTTATACAGTGGAAGAGGCATTAAAAGAGATCAAGAAAATTAAAGGTGGGAAGCGTAATGCATAACACGTCACGCATAACGGGTCTAATCACGCGTCACGCGTCACG
>CAYSLJ010000049.1:28772-42210 GCA_964431735.1 uncultured Synergistia bacterium
TCACGCGTCACGCGTCACGTACAAATATGGAAATATTAAAATCTGTCATAATAGGCCAGTATATACCGGGAAAATCCTTTATTCATCGTCTTGACCCCAGGGTAAAAATTGTTATGCTTATAATTATGATTGTTTTTATTTTTACCATAAAAAACCTGGCTGTTTACGGACTTGCTTTTTTCTTTGTTTTTTTTGTTATCGTCTGTGCCAGAATTTCTCCATTATTTGTTCTGAAAAGCCTGAGACCGATTTTATTATTTATTTTTATTACTTTTGTTTTCAACCTTTTTATGCTGCCGGGAGAGATTTTATGGAAATGGTATTTCCTGCAGATAAGTAAAGAAGGACTCGAATTAAGCATACAGATGTCATGTCGTATCGTACTTCTTATATTGCTTTCTTCTTTACTCACTTTTACGACTTCACCTATTGAACTTACAGACGGTATTGAATATTTACTTGCTCCTCTTTCAAGAGCAGGTTTCCCTTCTCATGAACTTGCAATGATGATGACAATCGCATTGAGATTTATACCCACTCTGATGGAAGAAACGGAAAAAATAATAAAGGCACAGCTTGCCAGAGGAGCAGATTTTCAGAGCGGCAGCATGGTTAAAAGAGTAAAAAACCTTATACCTGTATTTGTTCCTCTTTTTATAAGCGCTTTTCGGAGAGCAGATGAACTTGCTCTCGCCATGGAATCCCGCTGTTACAGAGGCGGAAAATACAGAACTCATATGAAGGAATTGAAGATAACTGCAAATGATGTAATTGCAATATTTCTACTGATCTTATTTGTTGCAGGAGTGGAATATGTTCAGTTTTTCGGCGGCTTGAAGATTTATAGTCTCCTTTTTAGATAAGACAGGGGGAGCGGTAAGATTGGAAAAAAATGTTAAACTCATAATAGAATATGACGGCACTGATTACTATGGTTTTCAAATACAGCCTGAAGGCAGGACTGTTCAGGGTGAGATAGAAAGGTCTCTTTCAGTAATATTTCAGAAACCGGTAAAGATTTACGGTGCAGGACGTACAGATGCAGGAGTTCATGCAGCAGGGCAGGTTATCAATTTTAAACACGCTACAGAAAGGACTGTTGAACAGATACAGAGGGCTTTAAACGGACTTCTTCCACCTGATATAGCCGTTAAATCTGTCGAAGAGATGGATGAGAATTTCCATGCCCGTTACAGTGCAAAAAGAAGAAGATATAAATATCAGATATTGAATCGTCCTTACAGGGGAGTGTTTTTAAGAAATTTTGCCTTTTTTTATCCCTATTATCTGAATGTGGAACTTATGGACGAAATATGTAAAATATTTACGGGAACTCATGATTTCACCTCTTTTAAAGCAAGTTCAAAAGAAGTGAAAAGTAATATTCGTACAATTTTTTTATTCCGTTGCTATCGTTCCGAAGATCTGGTAATATTTGAAATAGAAGCAGATGGTTTTCTTCATATGATGGTCAGAATTCTTACAGGAACGATAATTCAGGCCGGAAGAGGGAGATTTTCTCCGGAGAAAATCCGTCACATACTGGAAGCAAAAGACAGGAGACAGGCAGGCCCCACACTGCCACCTCAAGGATTGTCTCTTGTGGAAGTGAAATATGAGTGAAAAGTGAAGATTAGTGAGTCGTGAGTCGTGAGTGGTGAGTCGTGAATGGCAGTAACCAGGGTAATTCTACGCGTTACGCGTTACGCGTCACGCGTCACGAAATGAAGGGAGTATATTAATGTATAAATTGTTATATTTTATGAGTCTGTTGATTTTTGTAGTTTGCCTTTATCCTGTTATGGCACAGGATAATACTTCAGAGCCTGTTGTAACTCCTGTTGTTACTCCGACAATTATTCCCGATATTACTCCTGCTGTAAGCGTAACTCCTTCTGTCACTCAGACAATTGCTCCGACAAATACTCCCGATATAATGGTAACTCCTTCTGCCACATCCGGTATAACTGCAACTCCTGCAATCACTCCGACTGCCTCGGATAAGCCAGAGCAGAACAGTATTAATATTTATATAGAACAGGCTCATAAATATCTTAAAGAAGGAAAATATAAACTTGCGAAAGATGAATATGAAAAAGTTGTTAACATAAATGATAAAATTCCCTCTGTATGGTATAATCTGGGCATTATTTTTGAAACGGAAGGAGACCTGACGAGTGCAGGCCAATCTTATAAAAATTATTTAGTTCTTTCTCCCGGTGCAAAAGACGCAAAATATATGGCAGCTCATTTATTCGATATGGACGGAGAACTTTTATATCAAAACGGTGATTATATGAGTGCTATGGAGAAATTCAAAGAAGCTGTGAAAGTTGATCCATCTTATCCCTATGCATATTTCAATCAGGGCCTTACTTATGATAAACTGGAAGAGTATGAACTTGCCACTAAAGCCTATGAACAGGCTGTAAAATGTTCATCTTCTTACGGCAATGCCCATTTTAATCTGGCACTTCATTATGAATTTGCAGGTAACTATAAGGGAGCCATAAACCATTATCAGGCTTATTTAAAGCTTTTTCCGAAAGCGAAAGATGGTAAAGAAGTAAAAGCCTGGATTGAAGAATTAAAAAAGAAGATTCACTGACCTGAGCATAAGCATTTAATAAATGTCTTCCTCCCGTCACGGGTTACGCGTTATGCGTCACGAAAGCTTATATGTATTATTTATGCTCACATCAGTAAATCAGTGACCGGTGTTCAGTGACACATTACTGTTTATTACTCACGACTCACGACTCACTATTCACTATAAATCCCCCTGACCGCTTTAAGATCCTTGATAACAATTTTCCCTTTCTGCATATAGAGTATATGTTTTTTCTCCATTTCATTAAGGGATCTTGTAACATTTTCTCTGTTTGACCCGACTATATTTGCCAGTTCCTGATGAGTTATTTCAAGGATTTCTTCTTTACCTTCCTGACTCATTTCCACCAGTTTTTTTGCAGTTCTCTGGTATATATCCATAAATTTCAGATCGGCTATTCTTTCGCTGAGTTTTCTTACAAGTTTTACATATTGCTTGAGCAGAAAAAGAGTTATTTCAGGATTTTCTTTCAGGATTTCCTGAAAGGCATCCCTGGGGAGTATAAGGAGTCTGCTTTTTTTCAGTGTTATAACGGTGGCGGAATGGGGTTCATCATCGAGTAAAGACATTTCTCCTATATATTCATATGGTTTTAATATGGCAAGATTTACCTCTCTGCCCTGAGGGCTTAAAAGAATGACTTTAAGTTCTCCCGAAATTACTATCCCAAGAAATCCGCTTTTTTCTCCTTTTTGTAATATAAGTGTATCTTCGTGATAGTTTTTTTCACAGGTCTTCTGTGCCAGAGACAAAAGATATTTCTCTTTGAGATTGGCAAAAAGAGGTATTGTTTTAAGTAATTCTGTTGTATTCATAGTTTTGCAGATTACTCCAGAGATTTAATGATTTTATTGTTTCCGGGCTTATTATATCATATTTATAGCGTATTTAATAACTTATTAAGATTTAAATAATTCGTGATGCGTGATGGGTTATTTCCCTTCGCATCACGCATTACGCATCACGATATCATTCTTCACTGCTCGCTATTTATAGTTTTCCGGACACTCTTTTACCGTTGCCGTAATGAGGATTCCTGACATGGTATTCCTGTATACTAATTATTTGAATTGTCGTAATTTTACTGTTATTTTCTATTGTTTTTTTTTTTTCTATATATAATATATATTGTATACACTGTTTTATACCTTTAATCCCTATGATTTTAAAAAAAATAAGATAGTATATTAATAAAACACAGGAGGTGATATAAATCAGATACGCTTCAATATTATATGCAATGTCTTTGCTTCTGCTCTTATCATTAATGATTTCCTGCGGAAGTAACAGCACGGTTTCTCTTTCTGTTACTCCCATACCCGGTAGCCCTACAAGCACTCCTACCGGCAATCCTTCAGTTATAACAGCCACGCCGACAATGACTGCGACTCCCACACAGAGTACCCCGACACAGACTCCGTCCGCTCCCACTCCTGTTCCGACTCCTGTAATAAATTCTATAAGAGACAATAACGGCACAGGAGATAATAAGGATCCTGAAAATGGTAATTCAGATGTGAATTTTTCTGTTTTCGGTTACCATTTAAGCGGAACAGGTGTAAATATAACTTTTACAGACGTACTTTCCGGGAAAGCATATACTGCCACAGTGAACTCTTTAAACTATGGAGAGATTAAAGGAACGATTAATATTCCCGGGGGCAGATATTTGATAGAAGTAAGAGTGGGAGGTAAGACTTCTGCCGATGTGCTTTATTTTTATAAAGGTGCCGGTAATTATATGATAACTGTAGAATAGTGATTAATGAAAGGATTTTCTATGAAACTGAAATATTTGATTATAATTGTTGTTTTTATAATATGTGCTATATGTATTGGCTGTGGTGGAGGTGGAAATACAGCAGTTCCGTCAGTAAATGGTTCTGTAACTCCTTCTTCAGATTCCGGCGGAAATTTTTCCATAACTGTGCATATACCGGGGCCGGAGAATATGGAAGCGAAAGTAATTCCCTGGCAGAAAAAGACCCTTAAGGTTACGGTAAAGCATGAGTCGGTCCTTACTGTAATTCCGCCTGTTACAGTAGATATATCGGGCACCGGCACTTATACTGCCACAGTGGCTGATGTGCCAGTAGGTTTAAATGAAGCCGCAATAGAAATACTGGATGTAAATGACAGGCTTCTTGCCATGAGAAAACAGGGGTTTCAGATGGTTCCCGGCGGAGATGTAAATGCCGGCACAGTTATAATGGGAGTGAGTCTTGACCCGGCCGGAAGTCTTCACTGTGATCCGAATTATATAGAGATAAAGAAGGGTGAAATTCTTTATGTGGAGAATCAGGATACAGGTACAGACTATACTGTGACAATAGGTGCAGAATCTCACAGTGTGTCTGCTGCAACAGCGAGTGTTCCCCCCGTGACTGCTGCCACGTTTCCTGCCGAGGCTTTCAGCACTTTTAGCGGTACTGTCGGAACATATTCTGTTACTGCAGGAGGATCTATTGTGGGGAATGTAGTGGTTTATGATACTATTTCTATATCCGGCTTTACTCCCGGCTCTGGAGATGAGGGAGATGCTGTGACTATAAGTGGTTCTTTCTATTCAACCCCTGCCAGTACAACAGTAACATTTAATGGTGTATCCACACCGGTTCTTGCCGGTTCAGATGGGACTCATCTGCTGGTAAAGGTGCCTTCCGGCGCTGCTACGGGAAAGATAAGTGTGACGACGACTGGTGGGACTGTGACATCTGATAAGTATTTTTATCCAATGGAATTGCGTAATGATGATACTTGTACCCTGTCTCAGTTTAATCCTCCGACTATAAATTTCAGTCATGATTTTTATGTAGGAAGATATGAGATAACGAATGCCCAGTATAGATTATGGCCTGATGCGGCAAGTCATCATGGTAATACGACAGAATTAAATAACAGTACCTATGATAATTATCCTGTCCGTTTTGTAAACTGGATGGATGTGTGTCATTACTGTAACTGGCTGAGCAGTCAGGAGGGTTTGACTCCCTGTTATACTATTGGAAATGTAAGTGATCATAATACCTATACAGTTGATCTTGCTGCAAATGGTTACAGACTGCCTACAGAGGCAGAGTGGGAATATGCGTGCCGGGGAGGTACGACGACCAATTATTACTGGGGAGATGGAATGGATCCTTTAAAATGCTGGTTTTATTATAATTATCCGCCTTCTCCTACAATGCCTCACTCTGTAGGATATGGCGGCGGTCATCCCTGGGGATTATATGATATGAGCGGAAATGTATGGGAATGGTGTCATAATGTACCGGAGGGTACGCCTTCCGGTGGTAATGATCCTGTTGGTCTCGGTGCGGGCTCTTACCGTGTCGTGCGCGGCGGCTGCTGGTACGGTGATGCCAATCTCTGCCGGTCTGCTTACCGTGGCGGCCACGACCCATCCCTCGGCTTCAGCGGCGTCGGTTTTCGTCCTGTTAGGACAAAATAGTCTGAACGGGGATTGGGGGGGATGCAGGATTAACAGGATGGGGAATAAGTTTATCGGCGGGATTATATAATCTTACTGATAACACATCCTGGTAATCCTTTATATCCTCTTAATCCCTGTCTTTTTTCATCAATTCTTTAATTTCTTCTATCATGAGGCCTGTATATTTTACGATTAAATTAATATCTACTTTATCTTCCATCATTTTCCTGGCTGTTTCCATTTTCCCTTCCATTTTCCCTTCCATTTTCCCTTCCATTTTCCCTTCCATTTTCCCTTCTATTTTCCCTTCTTCTTTGAATTCTTTATATAAAGCCTGCATAACCCTTGTCATACGTAACACCTCCAGCATTTTCCTTACATATTCTTCATCAATAAATTTGTCAGATATACCAACCAGGCAGCCTATTAAAAAGATCTGTTCATTTTTATCTTCCACCTTCTGAGCTAATTCTATAGCTTCTATAGCTCTTTGAGATTTATCTATAGAATTTTTCATAAGAGGAAGAAAAATGAGATTTAATTTGTCATGTGTAGTTAATTTAAGACCTGTATTAATCTTTTCTTTCAGTTCATTATATGTTTTATCTCCGTCGTAGTTACCCATAAAAACTGGTTCTACAATATATTTGATAGAACCATGATCGAGATATACAGGAGCACTGTTTATACCTGCTCCATAGATAACAGCAGTCCTGACAGGTTTTCTTTTCTGTTCGTAAAGAAGTGTATCATAGAGTTTAAATCTTAACAGGTCATCTTCTTTTACTGTTGTTTGAAATTCAAGGTGCATATAGGAATCATCGGAAAGGTAAAAGACAAAATCCATACGTCTTTCATCTATCTGTATCTGAGGCAGTTCTGCCGGTTCTGCACAAACTATAGGAGCAGTTTTAAGACCGTAAAACTCCAGTGTCTGGTCTTTAAATAACCCTGTGAGTGATTTAAACACTATATCATAATTGGCATGGGCAATTTTTACATCATCGGATTTCATTAAAATCTCTCTCCTCTGAAAGATTAATTGTCTGAATTACGGACTAATCTGATTAAGCGGATTACACTGATTTCTGGAGAATCCGTGTAATCTTTTAATCCGTTTAATCCGTGATTCAGACATCTTCAAGTGTATCAAGTAATTCCTGAAGTTTCTTTCTCCCCAGTTTTTTCAGAAGTATTTTAGTTACTTTATCTTCTCCGAGTTTATTAATAATTTTATCTTCTCCTACTTTCTGGATAATTTCATCTACCCATTTAGTGAAAAAGATACTTCCGAGAGGTTCTTCAAAGAATAATTCCTTCAGTCCTTCCTCGTCACACCCTGCTTCAAGAGGGTTTAATAATTTCATAAATAACACCTCCCTGTAAAATTTACTGTGGAGATACATTATTTCTTTTTTATATGTTTCTGTTTCCCCCGGATTATCTATAGAAATTTCTATAAGACTTTTTATATTTTCCCTGTTTTTACTGAAAATATGAAAAGGATAAAATTCTTTTTTAAAAGGTAAATCAGTGAGATTCATTTCATAATAATTAAACCCTGAAATTATCCCTTTAAAAAATCCTCTGTCTATTTCTTCAGTATTTACATTGCACTCCAGAAGACTGTCTCTGTATTTATCAGTAAAATGACTGGCCACAGACCATAGAGCAATTTTATTTCTCCTGTCAATTTTTTTCAATATGCCGTAGAGTCTGCCGTAGACCTCTAATTGATAAAGGTCATGCCAGTCAAAGTTGTCTGTTCTGGATTTAAATTCTATAATATTAAAATCACTGAAATAACTGTAAGGAATATCCAGAGCATTATAGGTAATATCCTTTTTCTTAATAACAATAAAATCAATTTTAAGCGGCATTTTGCCCACTTCCTGTTCTCTTTCAACAAGGAAGTCGAGTTTAGTGCAGACTTTTTCCATTACCCGGGCAAAATAACTGTGCCACTGAATATTCTTTTCTCTGTGTTCCATAAGCTTATTATATCATATTTAAACGATTTTTGGAATTAGAGTAATAGTAAAGGGGAGGTGTAAAATAAAAGCTGAAACCAGCTTTTATTTTATATTACCATTAATTTACTGACCTGAGCATAAGCAATTAATATTTTAATATGTTACTATACTTTTGCAGAATTTTGAAAAACCGTTGTCCCGTAAGGGCATCCCTGGCGGATGCCCTGCAAGGTAGAATAAGGCTTTGTTAAAAAAGTGCAAAAGTATAGTATGTTATAAACCAGATTAGATAAGGTTTTCTGACTTTTCACTTCTCACTTCAGTAAGTTATTCCGGCGATACTGAAGAAATTTTACATGTTTATGATACGGTAAAATCCCGGAAAGCTCATATAATAATATATGCTTCAGGCGGACTTCTTCTGGAAAAAGCCATAAAGGATAATATAAAATACGTGAAAATACCGTCCGGTTATCAGCCGAGATGCGCTCTGGCTTTTCTCTTTTTACCACTCTTATATACCTTATACCATCTATCTCTCATACCTGATCCGGGAAAAGATATAGAGAAATCTATTGATTTGTTATCATATCTATTGTTTTTTTTTTTTTTCTATATATAATATATATTGTATACACTGTTTTATACCTGTAATCCCTATGATTTTTTTTTTTAATAAGATAGTATATTATAGTGTAGTTCACAACAAATTACAGATAATCCTCGCGTCACGCGTAACGCGTCACGCGTCACGAAGCACTTAATTTCTAATAAGTTATGAAAGTAACTATAATAAAACAGGGAGGTGATATAAATTAGATACGCTTCAATATTATATGCAATGTCTTTACTTCTGCTCTTATCCTTAATGATTTCCTGCGGAAGTAACAGCACAGTTTCTCTTTCTGTTACTCCCATACCAGGTAGCCCTACAAACACTCCTACCGGCAATCCTTCAGCTATAACAGCCACGCCGACAATGACTGCGACTGCGACTCCCACACAGACGATGCCGGCACAGACTCCGTCTGCCAATCCTTCTGAAACAGCCATACCGGCTTCCACATCGACTGCCACTCCTGTTCCGACTCCTGTAATAAATTCTATAAGAGACAATAACGGCACAGGAGATAATAAGGATCCTGAAAACGGCTCTTCAGATGTGTCTTTTTCTGTTTTCGGTTCCCATCTAAGCGGAACAGGTGTAAATGTAACTTTTACAGACGTGGATCATCCCGGGACAGTATTTACCGGCACAGTGAACTCTTTTACCGACGGAGAACTTGAAGGAACAATTACTATTCCCGGCGGCAAATATTTGATAGAGGTAACTGTGGGAGGGAAGACTTCTACTGATGTGCTTTATTTTTATAAAGGTACAGGCACTTATGGGAATGAGTGAGAAGTGAGAAGTGAGTAGTGAGAAGTGAGTAGTGAGTAGTGAGTAGTGAGTGGTGAGTAGTGAGTCGCAGGGGCGAACCACTGGTTCGCCCATTACCCGGTGAAAATACGCATCACGCATCACGCGTCACGCATCACGCATCACGCGTCACGCATCACGCATCACGCATCACGCGTCACGCGTCACGCGTCACGATTCTAAAAAGAAAGGAGACAATCAATGAAATTAATGAAACTACTGAATGCCCTTATTTTAGTAATAATAACAGGGATAATTATAGCAGGATGCGGCGGCGGCGGAAGTACCGGTTATACCGGCGGTGTATCATATGCAGATCCCACTGCAATTCCCACTGCAATCCCTGCTGCAACTGCTGCTCCTTCCGGAGGAGGAGTATTTAAAGTAACAGTAAATATCCCCGGCTATGAAGTAAGTAAAAAAGATACCCTTACTGCAGACGTTCTGCCCTACGGTTCTAAAACCCTTCGCGTTACCATAACAGGTGAGGCCATAGATCCTCCTCTGGTAGAGGAAACTCCCATACCGTCACCTGACCTTCCTACTGTAACAATAACAGTACCGAATGTTCCCGTAGGTTTAAATGAAGCTCTTATAGAGGTTTTAGATGAAGGAGGGAATGTAATAGCCCACTATAAACATGGTTTTTATATGACAGCCGGAGGAACAGTAACCCCTCCCGGTGTGATATATCTTGGAGTTGTAATAACAGGCGGAAATTACAGACCTCAGAATATAGATGTAGCACCGGGGACGGAACTTTATTTTGAGAACTGGGACAGTGTGGAAAGGACAGTAGAAACCACACCTGCTTTAAACCCTGCCATGAGCCCCATAGCAGGAGTAACCCCTGCCGCTCAGCCCAATACTGCAGCCATATATCATTCTGCGTCTTATACATTTAACACTGCCGGTACCTTTACCTATGCCGGAGGAGACGGAGGAAGGGTTCTTGTATACGATACTCCATCTATATCAGGCTTTACCCCTGGCTCTGGAGACGAGGGGGATGCCGTAACGATAACAGGAAGTAATTTTAATACAAATGCTTCCGACAATATAGTAGCCTTCAATGGTGTTCATACAACGACTATCAGTGCCACTGAAACTACTCTGACTGTGAAAGTGCCTGTCGGCGCTACTACGGGAAAGATAAGTGTGACTACGCCGGGTGGGACTGTGACATCTGATAAGTATTTTTATCCAATGGAATTGCGCACTGATGATAGTTGTACCCTGGCTCAGTTCTATCCTCCAGATATAATTTTTACTCATGATTTTTATGTAGGAAGATATGAGATAACAAATGCTCAGTATAGATTATGGCCTGATGCTGAAAGCCATCATGGTCATATTATAGATTTAAATTACAGTGATTTTGATAATTATCCGGTACGTTATGTAAACTGGATGGATGTGTGCCAGTACTGTAACTGGCTGAGCAGTGAGGAGGGATTAACTGCCTGTTATACTATTGGAAATGTAGGTGATCATAATACCTATACAGTTGATCTTGCTGCAAATGGTTACCGATTGCCTACAGAGGCAGAGTGGGAATATGCGTGCCGGGGAGGTACGGCGACCAATTATTACTGGGGAGATACACTTAATGCTACTGTAGGGGTAAACAAGTGCTGGTATGGGTATTATGATAGTCCGCAGGGAACCTGTACAACAGGACTTCCTGCACCTGTGGGGTATGGCGGCAGTCATCCCTGGGGATTATATGATATGAGCGGAAATTTATGGGAATGGTGTCATAATGTATGGGAGAGTCCACCTTCCGGTGGTAGTGATCCTGTTGGTCCCGGTACAGGCTCTTTCCGTGTCGTACGCGGCGGCAGCTGGAATAATTTTGCCAATTACTGCCGGTCTGCTTACCGTGGCAGCTTCGTCCCGTCCAACCGCGGCGACTACATCGGTTTTCGTCCTGTCAGGACAGCGCCTTAATTACCCTTTATTCTTTTACCCTTTTACCCTTTTCCGAATTTTCGGGAAAGGGTAGAGACAAACGTATTAAAGAACCCGGGCAGGAGACCTTCAGACCTGCATTCCGGGGGAAACAGTGGCGTTAAGCCACTCCCCCGTAATGAAGGTCTGAAGGTCAGGGCGGGGGGCTGGAGGAGGCTATTTATGTTAAGTAAAATAATTACATTAAAATTCAATTCAGCTATAGAATCCTTTGATGATACGGCAGTCAGTGATTTTATTAAAGATAAAGATATATTATCCATAAAGGATCATTTTTTTATAAAAGATGAAATACCATATCTTGTCATAATAATAATCTACCGTATGAAATCAATAAACTCTCCCGGAGAAACCAGGAAGCAGAAAGAAGAAGCCTGGAGAGAAATACTTTCAGATGAAGACATGCCTTTATTTAATTCCCTTCGTTCCTGGAGAGCTGAGAGAGCAAAATCTGACGGTGTTTCTCACTATATTATCTGTACAAACAAACAGCTTGCCACAATGGTTAAACTGAGGCCTCAGAGCCTGAATGCCCTCTCTAATATAGAAGGTTTCGGCAGGGCAAGAGTGGAAAAATACGGTAACGATATATTAAAGATATTATCTCTACCTGAAGAAGAGGTAAAAAAAGATGGATAATCAGGAACTGCCTGTGTTCGTAAAATGGATGGAATTTCTGGAATGGCTTCTGGCAAAAACAGAACTGTTTCCTAAAAAAACAAGATTTACTTTCGTAAACAGAATAGAAAATCTTTCTCTGGATATAATGGAAGACCTGATAGAAGCAAAATATACAAAAGAAAAAAAAGCTGTTTTAAAAAGAGCCAATCTGAGACTTGAAAAACTACGTATCCTCTTAAGGCTCGCCTGTAACAGAAATTACCTTAATATTAAAGGTTATGAATATGGTGTGAAAACTATTAATGAAGCAGGAAGAATGCTCGGAGGATGGATTAAGGAGAAAGAACATAATGAAACGTTACGGCTTTCTATTTGAAAAAATACTTTCCTTTGATAATCTTCTCATCGCTGCCAGAAAGGCTTTTCGGAGAAAAAAACACAGAGAAATTGTTATGGAATTTTATTTTAATCTTGAAAAAGAACTTGTTGCCATTCAGGAAGATTTGCTTTCTGGAACCTATAAACTCAGGCCTTACAGTATATTTAATGTATATGAACCAAAGGAAAGAAAGATATGTGCCTCAGATTTTCGTGACAGAGTTCTTCATCACGCCATATGTAATATAATAGAACCTTTAATTGAAAAAAGCCTTATCTACGATACCTATGCATGCAGAAAAGATAAAGGAACTCACAGAGCAATCAGAAGAGTTCAGCAATTTTCCCGTAAACATGAATATTTCCTTAAATGTGACATAAAGAAATTTTTTGAAAATATAGATCATTTTATATTAAAAGAACTGCTGATAAATAAATTTAAAGACTGCAAACTTCTGGATTTACTGGATGAAATAATAGATTCACCTGTGGAAGGATATGAAGAAGGTAAAGGTCTTCCCATAGGAAATCTGACAAGTCAGATTTTTGCCAATTTTTATCTCAGTCAACTGGATCATTTTATTAAAGATGAATTATCCGTAAAAGGTTATGTCCGTTATATGGATGATTTTATTATTTTCGGAGAGAATAAATCATTTCTTCATGACATACTTCTTAAAACAGGAGATTTTTTAAGGGATAACCTCTTTCTTTCGATAAAGAAAGAAGTTCTGAGCCTTGCACCTGTCAGGGATGGAATACCATTTCTCGGGTTTCGTATATTTCCATATTTAATTCGTCTTGATGGAGTGAGAAAAAAGAGATTTAACAGAAAAGTAAAGGGTCTATTAAAAAAATATGAGAATGGTTATGTTGATGAAGATTTTTTTATAAGCTCCCTTTCCGGTATGACAGCTCATATTCTTCACAGTAATTCCCTTGTGATGAGAAGGCATGTGTTTATATGAGAATCGTGACGCGTAACGCGCAATGTCATTAAGTTAAGAAAAATGATTTTATAACTTGATATC
>CAYSLJ010000050.1:0-41761 GCA_964431735.1 uncultured Synergistia bacterium
AAAAAGAAGAAGGCATATCTTTTGATGAACTGGAAATAGAAGAAGAGGAAAAAGAAGAAGGCATATCTTTTGATGAACTGGAAATAGAAGAAGAGGAAAAAGAGGAAGATATATCTCTTGATGAGCTATTAGTAGAGGAAGAAAGTAAAGGTTTTGACACTGAAGAAATTGATAAAGAAAAGGCTGATGTAGATGAAGATGAAAGCACTCATAACGATCTTCCTGCTGTAAAAACCGTATCAAAAGCATCTGAAATTCAATTAAAATCAATAGAAATTGCTATCAGTGGAATACATGATATACTGGATACACATTTTACAGAAGTAAAGGAAACTATTGGAGTAATTTCAGATAATGTTAACAATCAGATAAATAATCAGACCGGTCAAACAATCAGTTATTTAGAAGAACTAATGGAGAAAATGACCGGCAAAATAGTAAAAGAAATTAGTGCCTTACCAAAATCATCTGAACCTATGGATATATATATTGATAGGATCAGTGAATTACTCTCCAACCAGAGCCCTGTAAAAACTATAGAATTTAAAGATATGGATATCTACAAAGAACTTCAGAAAGAGCATGAAGAAACCATTATAGAGGTGGAGCAATTACAGGGGAAAATCCAGAGTCTTGAGAAAGAAATTGAAGACTTTAAATCAAAGAGCCTGGAGCAGAAAAAGCTAATAAAAGAGAAGAGCGAACAAATTGTTGAAATGACAGCAGAGATTGATAAAATGAAAGCAACTGGAAAGTATTCTTCAAAAGAAGATGAACTTGCCAAAGAATTAGAGAACAAAAATAAACTTATGGAAAAACTGGTAAGCAATGTTAAAAGTCTTGTGGAAGAGAAGAAAGAGCTTGTAAAAGAGAAGGAAAAAGCTGAAAAAGAAAAGGCTGAAGCAGAAGAAGCTAAAAAGACCTTTGAAAAGAAGCTTAAAGAAAGTGCAAGTAAATTATCAAATAAATTGAATGAAATAGACAGGTCAGATATAAAAATAAAGGAAGCTGATAAAAAGCAGAGAGAACTGCAGAACAAGCTGGAAGCTTCAGAGAGAGAAATTAAAGCTCTGAAGAACGATCTGGAGAAAAAAGATATTCGTATCTCTCAACTCAGTAAAGAACTGGAAGAAGAAAGAAATAAAGGCGGAGGAGGCCTGAGTGGTTTCTTCAGGAGGAAATAAGTGATAAATATTAATAGGGCATTTATAGCACAATAAATAAATGCCCTATTTTTTTATAAATATTCAGGAGTTATATCTTACAAAACCAATATCAATTGTTTCTATAAAGTTATAATTGGTTTTTTGGTTTTAGGTGTCCGGTTTTACGCCATGAAAAATAAAATTTCCTATACTCTAACAGGCATGACCGTATCGGTCACAACCAAATATGAAAATGAATAGACAGTGGAGCATAAAACTTCATCATTTTCATATAAAATTTAAAGGTATAAATATATGAAACTTTACTGTCCTAACTGTGGTAATGAGAATCAGGATAACAGCATAAAATGTATTTTTTGTGATACTATACTGAGTAGATTCAGTAAAGGAGGACTTCTTACACCAGGGTTGATACTTCATTCAAAGTATCAGATAGTAAAGCAAATTACCCAGGGAAAATTGAGCTCTATTTATTGCATAAAAGATGTTACAGCAAAAACTCTGCACATTCTTAAAGAATTACACTGTATTACCTATTCAAAGAATCAGAAAGAATATTTACTTACCAGATTTGAACAGGAAATTGAATTATTGATGAAATTAAAACATCCAAATCTACCGGCAGTAGTCGATTCGTTTAATCTGTATGGAAGATATTATCTCGTTATGGATTATATAGAAGGGTATGACTTGCAATATCTTTTGAATAAAAGCAATAATAAAAGTATTCCAGAAAAACTTGTTGTAAAATGGGCAATACAGTTATGTGACGTTTTAATTTATCTTCACAGGTTAAATATAATTCACAGAGATATAAAACCATCAAATATTATGGTGAGAGAAAAAGACGGCAAAATATTTCTGGTTGATTTTGGTCTTGCCAGGGTAATTGAAACAGAAAGAGACCTTACCAAAACGGCAGTTGGTACAGAAGGTTATATACCTCCCGAACAGTATGCAGGCAATCCTGTTCCTGCAAGTGACATTTATTCTCTCGGAGTTACACTTCATCATCTCGTAACAGGAGAATTTCCTTTTGTGCCTTTTATATTCAAACCTATAAGAAATTTCAATTCCAGTCTTTCCATCGAACTGGAGGCTATAATAGAAAAATGTATTAATCTTAAACTTGAAGAAAGATATTCCTCTGCTATGGCATTAAAAAGAGATTTAATGCTGGTGAAAGCATCTTTAACCTCTACCAGACTAAATAAATCGGAAGAACTGAGACCGGCAAAACCCAAATTCACAAAAATACTTAAACCGGAACAAAAAAAATATAGTATACCACTTGAGATAACAGAACGTGTGTCAGCACTTGATAGTGACGTAGCTCAAAAAATGCTCAGAAGTATTGAAACTCTGAGCAGAAGTAATGTTTTACCCTATTTAATCCAGATGATGCATAATAAGGATACAGAAGTCAGACGGGCTGTAGCTACAGCTCTTGGAGGATTAAAAGATAGTAATGCAGTAGGATATCTCATAGAACTGCTCAGAGATACTGATAGCCAGGTAAGACAACTGGCAGCATGGGGACTGGGGGAATCAAAAGATAAAAGAGCCCTCCATCCACTTCTGGAAGCTCTTATGACAGGAGATACGGAACTCAGAGGCGGTGCAGCACTTGCACTGGGTGAATTAAAAGATAAAGAAGCAATCAGCCCCTTAATAGATACTTTTTCAAGTGACCCGGAACCTATGGTTCGTAAAAGGGCGGTCAGAGCTATAGGAGAAATAGGTGATAAAAGTGCTTTATCATACCTTGTTAATAGACTTGAGAAAGAGCAAGAAGAACCTGTAAAACGAACTATTTCCTGGGTTATAAAAGAGTTACAATAATTGTAACCTCTCAGCCATCACCGGGACAGATGTCAGATCACTATTCATTTACTGGCTTTAACATTAACTTCTTGACTTTTTTTTATTAGAGGGATATAATATTGAAGTATATCGAATAAAATTAGTATAGTTTAAAGAGGTAAAAGTTATGTTAAAAAAATCAATTCTTTTGCCTGGCAAAATTCTGATGCTGTTTATAATTGCGGCATCATTTTTTATTTCTATTGGTATAGTTTTTGCCAGTCAGTCAGTCAAAATTCGTTACGTATCAGAAGATAATGTAAATCTAAGGCTTAAACCTTCACTCAGTTCCGACGTAGTAAGAGTCCTTAATAAAGGACAAAAATTATATGTAAAAAGCTACAAAAACGGCTGGATCTCTATCGGACTTTCAAACGGTATAACAGGATGGATAAATGAGAAATTTGTAACTGCTCAGAAACCGACTCATTCAGTAAACGTATCTTCCCGCGGTGATATTTCAACAATGAAGGTTCGTTATATAAATTCTGAAGGTGTTAATCTCAGGCAGTCTCCATCTCTCTCAAGTTCTATAGTCTCTGTTTTAAGCAGAGGGGAAAAAATTTTTGTCCAGAGTTATAAATCCGGATGGATAGGAATTTATCTTGAAAGTGGCAAAAAAGGTTGGGTACATGAAAAATTCATATCTTCTTCGCCCTGTAACGGAGATAAATGTAAAGTCAGATATGTCATAGGTAATAAGATAAATGTCAGAACTTCTCCGTCCCTTAACAGCAAGGTAATTTCAACTGCCAATCAGGGAGATAAAGTTTCAGTAATAGCATATAAAAACGAAGGATGGGTAAAGGTAGCATTTTCAGACGGACGGACAGGGTGGATACATGAGAAATTCATAGGAAAAGAACCTACACAGACGCCTGGTATGAAGATACGTTATGTCCTGGGTACCCATGTTAATTTAAGAGATAAACCGTCTACAAATGCTGCTATAGTCGGTTCCGTGTCGAGCGGTGAAAAAGTCCTTGTAGAAGCATATGATGACTCAGGATGGGCTTACATAGAATTATCGAGCGGGGTAAATGCATGGATCAATGTTGAATTTATTACTTCTTCCCCTGTATATCCCGGCATGAAAGTAAGATATGTATGTGGAAATGGTGTAAACGTAAGAAGTAAAGCTTCTCTTAATTCTTCTGTAGTTACAATCGCCAATGCAGGAGATAAAGCTTTTATTAAAACATACGATAGTTCAGGATGGGTAAGTGTTGTTCTCGAAGGAGAACGTAAAGGATGGATTAAAGAGAAATATCTTACAGACTCAAAGAATGCACAGAATACTGTAACATCTTCAAAAATAAGATATATTCAGGGTAATGGCGTCAATGTAAGAAAAGGGCCATCTCTGAACGAAAAAGTTATCACAACTGTCAATAACGGTACGGAAGTCCGTGCTGAAAGTTATGATAACAACGGATGGGTACTTATTTCAACACATAAATATAAAGGCTGGGTATATAAAGGTTATATAGGTGTAGATATACTCCCTGACGAAATGGTTTCCATATCGTCAGGTTCTACCGGCAGTTCATATAAATCTCCCGTAAGTAACAGAGGCAACGGCCTTGTTGATACAGCTTATTCATATATGGGTATTCCCTATGTATGGGGCGGAACAACAGCCTATGGATTTGATTGTTCCGGATTTGCCCAGAGGGTTTATGCAGACAATGGTATTTCCATATTGAGAACCGCCGACGCCCAGTTTACAGAAGGCATTTCTGTAGGAAGAAATGAATTACAGCCAGGAGATATGGTATTCTTTACAACCTACACATACGGTGCATCCCATGTAGGTATTTATATTGGAAATTCACAATTTATTCATGCATCATCAGGAGCCGGTGAAGTAACAATAAACAGTCTCAATGATTATTATTACAATGAAAGATTTCTTGGAGGACGCAGAATTCAGTAAAATATAAATATAAGTGAGTAGCTTGTTTTTAATTACTACTCACAAAAAATATAACAGGGGCGATTAAATTCGTCCCTGTTATTATTGTTCAGATATTTTTATTTAAGCTGCTTTTTCTACTGTACTATCTATTTTATTACTACCTGTGTCAGTTTTCGCGCATGTATCAGTCTTTGCATCCGAGCTGTCTGTACTGGTAAGGGTAGAGGATTTTCGAGAATCTGTCACATAAAAACCAGATCCTTTAAAAATTATACCTACTGGCGATATTAATCTATTTGCTACTGATCCACAACATTCGCAGTTCACTTGCTGCCCGTTTAATTTAAAAGTAAAATATTCAAATTTATGTCCACAGGAAGAACATCTGAAATCATAGATTGGCATAGAAAATCCCCCTTTCAGATAATTTTAATGATTTTCATCGAGTAATTATAAAACTTCACCGACATTCTGTCAAGTATTTTTTAGATTTGACCTTATTACAAAAATTGAGTTATAATTCTAATTACATGTAATTTCATACATGCCAGTAACTACTATAGAGTATTTCATAACTTACTAAAATTTAATTATAGTGAAAAGTGAAAAAGATAGGACTTTACTTACTATTCACTACACACTTTTCACTCATTCTTAATTATGGATTGTTATGAAACTATTATACTCTGAGGCAGAAAAAGTTATCTGTCATTAAGGTATCATCTATAAACTGTGAAATTACAAATTTGAATAGAGGAGTTAATATATGGATATCAAAAACAAAATAGTCCTTATTACAGGAGGAAGTAGAGGTATAGGGGAAGCCACTGCAAGATGTTTTGCTGCTGAAGGAGCCAGAGTAATAATATGTTCAAGACATAAAGCCGACCTGGACAGAACCTGCGAAGAAATAATTAAAGAAGGCGGAGAATGTACGGGCATAGAATGTGATGTAAGAAATTCGGGAGATGTAAAAAATCTGATAGAAAAGATATCGGAAAAATTCAAACAAATAGATGTACTCATTAATAATGCAGGAGCAGGTTACTATAAACCGTTTACTGAAACTACAGAGGAAGAATGGGATACGACTATGGATACAAACCTGAAAGGTATGTTTCTTACCTGCAGAGAAGCCATAGCTTATATGAAAAAGAACAGCATGATTATTAATATATCGTCAGGAGCAGGAAAACATGGTTTCCCGAATTTTGCAGCTTACTGTGCAAGTAAATTCGGCGTCATAGGGTTTACTGAGAGTATTGCAGGAGAACTTCCATTTATAAAGGTTTATTCTATCTGTTCTGGCTCTGTAAATACAAAATTATTCAGAGATGCCTTTAAATACGCTCCTCCCGGTCAACCGGAAGAAATGGCAAATATACTGGTAGATCTATGTAAAAGAGAATATCTTAAATCGGGTGAATCTCTCGAATTAAATGAAATATCACCAAATATTTAGGGTATATTCTTGTTTTTTTAATCATTTTATTATATGCTATATATAAATCTTGAAAGAGGAACATTTAATGAAAAATTTATTTTTATCTGTATGTTTATTAGTATTTGCACTTACCGCTCTGTCCTATTCTAAAGATAGAGCAGTAAAATATCCCTTTACTATAAGGTCTGTCATGAGTGATGTAAAAGAGAAGGTAGAGAAAGAATTTCGTTCTTTAAACGGTGAACAATGGCAGACAATAATGATAGATCAATTCAGTGGTTTTCTTGCCTATGCTTCTGTAGAAGGTATGCCTGAGAGGAAAAATTTAACTGATTATAAGCTTGCCATAAAATTAGCAGATGAATTTTTAAAGAAAAACCGTGTTTTACTGGGAATAAAGGAACAGTTACCTAAATGTATTAATGTAAGAGGTAATGAAAATCCTGAACTCGGTTATGTATGGGTAGATTATGGAGGACAGATTCAATATGACATGCCAGTAGAAGGTACAAGAATATCTGTAAAAGTAGATCATCCCGGTGTAGTAAAAGAAATAAGAAACAGATGGTATCCTGATATAGAAATACCTCATGAAAAAGGTATGGATAAAGAAAAGATAAAAGAGATTCTTACAGGCAGATCTATTCCGTATAAAGGATATGGAGGACAGATGCTTGCCTATATAGTAAAAGATACTGATTTAACAGAAGATGCTCAACAGGTCATATTTCCTTTAAGAAAAGAAAGAGAAAATACAGTGGAATTCTATATCACCTGGAAGATAGAGATAAATAAAGAAGAGTTAAAAAATGCATGGACTCTTTATATGGATATATACAGCGGACAGGATGTTTCTATAAAACAAAATTTTAAATAATTCAGGAGTCAAAATATCTCCGGACTGATGTTACGAACTATGAAAAAATACATTACAGTGTTTCTTACAATTTTTATAACAGCTCTATCAGGATGTCAGTTCAAACCTCTGGATATAAAAGACATAAAAAAACAGAAAATAGCATTTGTATCGGAAAGAGACGGCAATCCCGAAATTTATGTTATGGATGAAAACGGTAAGAATCAGGTAAGGATAACCAAAAACAGAGCCAATGAGTTTAAACCTGACTGGTCTCCCGATGGACGTACTATAATATTTGCTTCGGAAAGATCAGGACCATTGAATACAGATATTTTCACTGTAAAGTACACTCCCACAGGCGGAGAAAAAGGTATAGAAAGATTAACAGATTTTAACAGTACAGACAAAGATCCTTCTTATTCTCCGGCAGGGGATAAAATAGTCTATATATCATCACAGGAAAATGCACCGAATGAAGAAGTGTTTATTATGAATAAAGACGGAAGTGATAAGCATGCCCTTACAGGAAGTGCAACATGGAGCAGAAAAGTCGATGTTCCCTGGCAAACAATGGAAAAAGATGAATTAAAAACATTTGAGCTGGGAGCGTGGGTTTATAATTACTGGCCTCACTGGTCTCCCGACGGAACCAGGATAGTCTTTTACTCCCTCGGAGTAGAAAGGGCAAATAAAATATATTTTATCAATTCCGATTCCCCTGCAGCAGGTTCAAAGACTGTTACGAATATAAGACTGGAAAGTACAGATGATAAAGGTACCCCAAAAGGAAATCAGGTATGGAGCACTCAACCGAAAGACCACTGGATACTCGGTGTTGTAAATGAAAAAAAGAAAATATTAAATCCTGTAAATGAAGATAAACCATTATTGGTGCAGGGTATAACCAGACTGGAACTATATGCGGCAGATACAGGATGGTTTAAAAAAGGACAGACCTTTAAAATAACTGTAACATATGGAGACGGAACTTCGGAAGAAATATTAACAAAAATAACAAAAGAAAAAATCAGACAGACTATGGGAACAACGGTATTATGGTCTGGTATAGGAGGAGATGCTGTAGGTCCGGGAGAACAGGCAGGCCCTGATAAAAGACCTGATGGCCATTTTTCTCTCATATTTCAGCTTGGAGCAATACCTGTGAAATATGCCCCTCCTGAATGGTCTGATAAAGAACCATCTTATTCTCCAAAGGGAGATAAAATTATTTTTACTTCTGACAGGGATGGAAATGAAGAAATATATATTTCCAACCCTGATGGAAGTAACCCTGTAAGACTGACAAATAATCATGCAAGAGATTTTGCTCCGTCCTGGTCACCTGACGGTAAAAAGATAGCTTTCACGACAGACAGAGACGGCTTATACAATGAAGAAATATATGTAATGAATATAGATGGAAGTAAACAGATAAATGTAAGCAATAATCCGTCAAATGATCGAACTCCTGCATGGTCTCCTGCAATTAAATCCAGATAATTTAAATTTATTATATAATTGAGAGTTGAGGGTTGATTTCAACTATCAGTCTTCAAACCTCAACTTTAAACAACTCGCCTGCAGGGCGTTAAGTTCTTATCGTGACACATGACGCGATGATATTCCAAGTACTGCAGATAATAATAAAATATTACATACCAAGACCGAGACCAAGGGAATCTCCTACCGGTGCTGATGCTGCTTTCTTCTTTGGAGCTTTTTCTTCTACAAGCTTTGCAAGAAGTAATACCATAGTTACCTGACATCTTCCGTCACAGTTACCTCTCTGCTGATATTTCTGACATACCTTGAGGGCAGGACAGTTAATGCATTGTTTTTTCTTTTCATCTACATCATCGGCAAATTTCTGCAATGCAGGATTAATATTCGGTGTATAACCGTACATGGAGGGTACCTCCTTATAAAATTATAGTATATTTCATAAATTTAAGTTATTTTGATACATAACGCGTAACGGGTTTATATTCCTGCGCATCATCCATTACGCTTTACGCATTACGAGGTTATTATTTATATGTATAAATTTCTTGAAGTAAAGAAAATTCCCTTTTCCTTTTCAAGTTTTTACTAATTAATTTATATGAAAATGATGAAGTTTTATACTTCTCTGTCTGTTCATTTTCATATTTGGTTGTACCCGCTCCGGTCATGCCTGTTAGTGAAAAGTGAATAGCAAGTAAAATCCCATTTTTTTCACTATTCACTTTTCACTCTTAATATTCTACAATAAATTTCTTTTTCCATTGTATGTAAAATCACCTGTCATTTTTAAACACAATCTTTATATACACAGAGGATTATTTTTGTTATAATAATCATTACACCTTATATTAATGCAAAGGTGGTTATTTAAGTGGATAAAGTCAATCTTTTTTTTGTTTCTCATAGCCACTGGGATCGTGAATGGTACCGTTCTTTTGAAGTTTTTCGAAAAACCTTCGTAGAAATTATGAAGGATTTTATGAATTTCCTTGAAAAAAATCCTGATACTCCAACCTTTACGTTAGACGGACAGACATCTTTAATTGAAGATTATCTTGAGATTTACCCTGAAGATTACAGTAAACTGAAAGATTTTATTTTTATCGGGAAGATAAAAATAGGCCCCTGGTTTACAGCCCTTGAACCTTCTCTGATAGAAGGAGAATCGATTGTGAGAAATTTATTGACAGGTGATGAACTCTGCCATAAATATGGTAATAAATTAAATTCAGGGTATCTTCCAGATGCGGCAGGATTGATTTCTCAGATACCTCAGATAATGAAACTTGCCGGTATAAATCATATTATTTTCACCAGAGGAATGGGAAATGAAGAAATCCATACAGAATATACAGTCATAGGAAGCGATAAAACCGCCATTACAGCAACCTATCTTGTGCAGGCCTATAATAATGCCTGTTATCTTCCATCCGGTACAAAAGAACTGAAAGAAAGAATTTCATCGGAAGTAAAAAGAATTGCTGACTTTGCCTCTACATCCTGGATCTTAATGAATCAGGGAGGTGATCACAACCCTCCTCAAAAAAATCTATTTAAACTCCTGAATGTATTAAAATCTTCCGGTGATTACATGAATATTGAAAGTGGAAGTTTTGATAATTACTATAATAAGATAAAAGTCCTTTTATCTGACCATCTGCCTGTTCTACATACAGAACTGAAAGGTTCAAAATATTTCCCTGTCTCAAATGGCATATTTTCAGCCAGAATTGATGTAAAATTAAGAAATTACTATCTGGAAAACAGAATTACAAAATTTATAGAACCATTTTCAGTTATGTGCCTTATGGAAAAAAACATCTATCCCTCCGCTGCTTTAAAAAGAATCTGGAAACTTCTGCTATTAAATCATCATCATGATACTATAGGCGGAACTGTTTCCGATACTGTTTACAGGGAATCTATGATAAGATATCAGAAAATAGAAGATCTTACAGATGTAATATGGAAAGAAGGTCTTAATATCTATACAGGTTCTTTTGAAAAAGAAGAGGAAGGCGGTATAAA
Source organism: uncultured Synergistia bacterium (assembly GCA_964431735.1). Taxonomy (GTDB): domain Bacteria; phylum Vulcanimicrobiota; class SpSt-956; order SpSt-956; family JAKJGF01; genus CALARM01. The sequence continues at coordinate 10,782 of CAYSLJ010000050.1, forward strand.
ACCTGTCATAATCTTAAATACCGGTATGGTACATAGGACTGATATGGTAAAAATAAAATGGACTACTCAGAAAGATATAGAAAAATATATATCTATAACAGATGATGAAGGGAATATTATTCCCTGTCAGATTATACAGAGAAAAACACTTGAAAGACATTATCCTTTTTTTGGTTCTACGCCTGTCGGAGAATTCGACATAATTTTCGAAGCTACAGATGTACCTGCCATGGGATATAAAGTATATTCTCTCACACAGACGGAAGAAGATACATCAGAGGCACAGGAAGAATTCATATCAAATGAGTTTTTTCAGGTCGGTTTCGAAGAAGAAGGAACTTTTTATATAAAAGAATTATACAGCGGAACATTATGGAGTGGCTTAAACGCTTTTATAGACGAAAGTGATTGCGGAGATCTCTATACTTTTTCATCTATAGTAAATGAAAAAGGTCTGACGAAATTTATAAAGAATCTAACATATACCACTATGTCAGGTAAAATTCAAAAAACCCTTAAAATAACAGGTACTATGGCCATACCTGAAGGTCTGAATGACACAGGAACAAAAAGAAAAGATAAACTTCTATTATGTCCTTTCGCTATAACAGTAAATTTATATAAAGGAATTCCACTGGTAGACTGTTCACTGGAGATAGAAAATCTGGCATATGACCACCGTTTAAGGGTAGTTTTTCCATATCCTTTCAGAGAAAACCATGTAAGAGCAGGACAACCTTTTGATATACTTGAAAGAAGAGCGGTGAACATAGAAGGATTTGACTGGATTGAAAAACCGTCACTTACGAAATCTTTTCAGGAATTTCTGGATATCCAGGGAACCGGGAAAGGGTTTTCAATATTTACAGGAGGTATTCAGGAATACGAAATACTTCATGAAGATAATAAATCAGAAATAGCACTTACATTATTGAGATCTACAGGATGGCTTTCCAGGGAAAATAATATGAACAGAAGGATTGAAGTGGCACCGAAAATACCGGTATCTCAATGTAAAGGAAGATTTGTCTATCACTATGGCCTGGTTCCCCATGAAGGTAAAGAAGAAGGATTAAAAAAAGTAATATCTCTCTGGCAGAGATACAGAAATCCTCTGAGAGGAGAGGTAGTTCCTTCCATAAATTATTTACCACTGTGTTCTTTTAATATGAGACTTTCCCCATCCTATCTTGTAATATCTGCATGTAAAAAAGCCAGAGACAGAGAAACTGTAATAATCAGATTTTATAATCCTCTGGATTGTTATGTAGAAGGGAAACTGGAAACAGGAGAACAGTTTGAATGGTACCGACGCGTTAATCTGCTTGAAGAATCTCAGGAAGATCTGAAAGCCTTACCTGCAGAAATACAGGTAAAGCCAAAGGAAATCATATCACTGGAACTGGTATTCAAAAGGAGATTTACTACTTCCCGGTTGAGATTGCCGGGTACATAATAAAGTTATCGGTGAGCAGTTAAAATTAAGAGCCTATCCGAAAAGTAATATTTTTTCAACCCAACACCCATACCCCATAACCATTAGAACCGGATTTTACGCCATAAAAGATGAAAATTCCTATGCTATTAAATTACCTGGAAGCTGATAGCTGTTAGCCAGTTTACAGTAAAAATTTTTCAAAGCGGCTCTTATCTATAGCACGTTCACAGGCTGTTCTGGCCGATATCTTTCCTGTATTATAAAGTTCCAGTAAAGCAACGTCCATACTCTGCATACCTTCTTCTTTACCCATCTGTATAAAAGAAGAAATCTGGCCTGTTCTGTTTTCTCTTATAAGATTGGATATGCCGGTATTACATATGAGAATTTCATTGACGGCAACTCTTCCTGTTCCATCTGCTGTTTTAAGGAGCTGCTGGGCTATTATGGCTTTAAGACCCTGGGCAAGTTGAGATCTGGCCTGTTCCTGCTGTTTTGCAGGGAATACATCTATAATACGATCAATAGTTTTTGCTGCACTGTTAGTATGTAATGTACCAAAGACAAGAACGCCTGTTTCTGCTGCAGTCATAGCAAGACTTATAGTTTCAAGATCCCTCATCTCCCCTACAAGTACTATATCAGGGTCTTCTCTCAATGCTGCCTTAAGTGCTGCAGGGAATGAAGTAGTATGGCGGCCTACCTCCCTGTGATCAACAAGGCACTTTAGAGACGGATGGGTAAATTCAATAGGATCTTCTATAGTTATAATATGGGCTTCCCTGTTATTATTCACATAATTTATCATGGCTGCCATAGTTGTAGATTTACCGCTCCCTGTAGGGCCTGTTACTATTACGATACCACGGTTAAACATAGAAATATTTTTTAAAACAGGAGGAAGATTGAGTTGTTCTATAGTAGGAATCTTTGCAGGTATAACTCTGAAAACTGCTCCTATGCCATGATGCTGCCTGAGAATATTCACACGAAACCTGGCCACATCCGGTATTTCATGAGCAAGGTCCAGATTCCCGACTCTGTCGAATACTTCTCTCGATTGTTCACCTATCAAATGTTTGACAAGAGTTTCTACCTGTTTATCTGTCAGAGGTTTTCTTTTTGCAAAACAGATATCGCCTTTTATTCTGTAAACAGGAGGTGCTCCTGATTCCAGATGGAGATCTGAACCTCCCAGTTCTACAAGTTTTTTAAGCAGTTCACTCAATTTTAACGAAGTTAGTCCAAGATCAATCCTTTTTACTTCACTGACAGCTTCTTCTTCGGAAGGCAGTTCATGAAATTCCGGTGCAGGCTCAATAAATTCGGCTCCCGTATCCAGTTCCGAAATATTGGCAGTAATAGAAAGGGTTGACACGGCTGACGAAGGTTTCTTTCGAAACTTGCTGAAAAACTCCATAATTATCCTCCCAGTATCTGTTCCATACTTTTAAAATCAATCGCCCTTTCCAGAGCATCCTCTCTTGTAATTGTTCCGGATTTAACAAGATCTATAAGACTGTCATCCATAATAAACATACCATGCTTTTTCCCTGTTTGCATGGTGGAAAAAAGCTGGTAAACTTTATTTTCTCTTATAAGATTTGATACGGAACTGGATGCAAGCAATACTTCAACTGCAGGCACTCTGCCGCGACCTTCAACAGCAGGTATCAATTGCTGGCTTATTACACCTCTTAATGATTCACTGAACATTGTACGAATCTGAGATTGTTGTTCCTGAGGGAACGCATCTATAATACGGTTAACAGTAGATATGGCATTATTCGTATGAAGAGATGAAAAAACCAGGTGACCTGTTTCTGCAGCAGATATGGCAAGTTGAATTGTTTCAAGATCTCTCATTTCTCCGACCATAATCACATCCGGATCTTCACGGAGACAGGCTTTAAGGGCTGTGGAAAACTTATCTACATCTCTTCTGACCTGTCTCTGAATGATTAGAGAATTATGATTTTCAAAAACATATTCTATAGGATCTTCTATAGTTATTACATGGGCAGATCGTTTTTTATTTATTAAATCTATAAGTGCTGCAAGAGTAGATGTTTTCCCGCAACCACTCGGGCCTGTCACAAGGACCATGCCATGGTGATGATAAACTAATTTTTCCAGAGACTGTGGAAGACCCAGTTCTTTAAGTGCAGGAATCTTTCCGGGTATTCCTCTGAGTACAATATTTATACCGTTTTTCTGAAAAAATATATTTGTTCTGAAACGATTAACAGGATGTTCCTCTCTGTCCAATTCATAAACAAGATCTATGTTTTTTTCTTTTAGAAATATTTTTTTTTCTTCCTCTGAAAGTAAATTCATTGCCATATCTTTAACGTCTTCTGCATTTAAAACAGGTAGGTCAGTTTTCTTTAATTTTCCATATATTCTGACCATAGGGCAGCAACCGGATGGAAGATGAATATCAGTACCTTCGTGCCTGATCATTTCGTTTATATAAGTATACAGTAAATTAGCCATAATCCTCCACTAAAAGTATAGATATAACATCAAAAATTACATTTTTCATATACTATAATATACTATTTTTATTAATTTTCCAGATAAAGAACAGTATAGTAGTGCAATTATAATATAGATTAGAACTATTTGCAATCAGAAAAAAACCCTGTAAAACAGGGTTTTTCATTATAACATCTTATCAGGCTGACGATAGCTGTTAGAATTATTTCTTATCATTTTGAGACTTCATAACTTCTTCTTTTCCGGCTTTTGCTTCTTTGTTTTCAGGATCAAGTTCAAGGGTTTTATCATAGCATTTCAGGGCTTCTTCATATTTTTCATCTTTTACCAGCACAGATGCTTTTCCGTTCCATAAAACAGGAATATTACCGTCAATTGTAATAGCTTTATCGTAATACGTGATTGCTTCATTATATTTATTCTGTTTAAAAAAAGAATTTGCTATAAAATAAAGAGCATAAAGATTTTTACTATCTTTTTCCAGGGTTTTATTAGAGAAATTAATAATTTCATCATATTTACCCTGTTCTTCCAGAGCAGTACATTTCGTATAAAAAGCATCATTATGGTCGGGTTTAACAGAAAGGATTTTATCACAACATGTTATACATTCATCGTATTTTTTCAGAGATAAAAAAGCATTGGCTTTGATATACATAGCATCGGTATTATTGGGATCAATATCCAGAACCTTATCAAAGATACTGATTGCTTCATCATATTTACTCTGGCTGTAAAAAATCCAGGCTTTATAGGCCAGAAAATCTATATTTTTAGAGTCTTTATCCAGAACTCTGTCACAGCATTTGATAACATCTTCATATTTCCCATGCTCCTGCATATCGGAAAATATAGTATCAAGCATTTCGGTAATTTTAGGTTCAATATCTATTATTTTATAAACACATGTCAATGCATCTTCGGATTTTTTCTGTTCTCCTAAAATAAAATACCTGCCGTAATAAACCTGAACACTGTTAGGATCTATCTCAAGTGCTTTATCATAACATGTCAGTGCTTCATCATATTTAGCACTTCTGTATAATAGAAAACCGAGAGCATAAAGGGCATCAAAATTCTTCGGATCTATTTCAAGTATACTGTTAAAGCATTTAACTGCTTCATCAAATTTATCCATACTATAGAAAATATACCCTTTTGCAGCCAGAGCATCAGTACTTTTAGGATCTATTTCCAGGGCTTTATCGTAGCATTTAATAGCTTCTTCAATCTTACCTTCTTCTGTCAAACCATTCCCTTTATCTATCAATTCCTTAACTGTTTCAGCTTTTACAGGTACCATAACTGTCATTACAATCAATAATACGAGGCTACATATAATAAACTTATCAAAAAATTTAAAAAACATAAAGTAATTCCTTTCTATGACTGAAGATTTATATATTCTTCATCATCTTAAAAATTTCTTCTTGAAATATCGTTTTCTTTTAACCAATATGAACTTTATCACCTCCATTCATAGTGAGAGCTTATCCCAGCTAAAACAACATTTATTCTTCACACAAATTATAGCCGGCAAGATAGTCTATATTTTCTCTGAAACTCTGTATAATTTGACAATCTTGCCGGCTTTTATTTCAAAGAATAAGGATTTATCTTATAAAGGTATGAAATATATATTTGTATCTTCTCAGTTTTTTATAAAAATCCTGCATAAAAAATTATTAAAAAACATGACCCTTTTATTTGATGTATCTGGTAATATAAAAATAGACCAGGATTTTCTGGATTTCAGGGATGGCAGGAAAATGCCGTAATTGCAAATTGACAATTTCATTTTCTATATTTATAACTTTTATGATGTCTATACATGTACTGGTCAATACGGCTTTTTTCGCAGCCTTCATCTTTATGTCCGGTATGATATGTTTTATAAAAGGATTCATATTTTTATTCAGAATGCCTTCTATGTCCTGTTATTCCCTGAGAGCCAGATATATTGCCATACATGTCATAATTATTATACTGATGGTATGGAGCTATAATATGTGTATTAATTATTTAAATTAACTCTCTTTAAATAAATTAATACTAAAAAATTGATTTTACGCCATTAAAAATAAAAATTCCTATACTCTTTATAATATATTTCATAACTTATTAGAATTTAAGTGAATAGTGAGTGGTGAGTAGTGAGTAGAATATGGCAATGTCACTCACTATTCACTACTCACTACTAACTCATTACCGCTCCAGATAAGTTCATACCCATTTCTAAAACCTGTCCCTGGCCGGACTCTTCCGGAAAATATATGATCCTGTTGTGTGGCAAACTGGTTTTACAGACTGTTAATATTTTGCGTCTATATAATTTATAACTCTCTTTTAATACGGCATATCTTTTCCTCCAGAGCCCGGCCAGGGACAGGAGCGTGTTCCATATTTTTTGGGTACCAATTTGCCTGTTACGATACTCATTAATTATGAATTGTTATGAAACTAACTATAATTATTTTCCCGGTTAAAGGTTTTTACTTCATGAAATTCTTGTTCTGACCTTTATATATTTCCCTTATTCTGAGAAACACTTTTTCATACAATCCACCTTTAAAATCCAGGAATGTCCAGGGAAAAGATTTATAATGACCTTTTTCATACCAGAGGGTCATGTCGGCATAAATACCTTTTCCTGTATAAATCTTCTGGCCTCCGAATTTTGCAGAGGCCAGAACTATTTTATGATAATCCATATAACCCGGATCAAGGTTTATTCTCCTCTTACCGTTATTATGAGAAAGTTTTTTCTCCAGAAGATTGGCAGTTAATTTAATATCAGCTATAGTATCAGGTAAAATAAGATTTTCAAAGGAATAAAATATTCTTGAAATATCCGGGCCCATTTCATGTTTATAATAGTCTGTAAGATTAAAGGGGAAGAGCGGGCTTATATAATCAATTTTACCATAAAGTTCTTCAAGCTCTTTTTCTGCTTCTCCCAGGGATTTTTCGGAAGAAAATAAAATACCGACAAATAGCTTTACAGGATTGACACAAGAAATTTCTGCCATATTAACCTTTCCTTCAAATTTTACCCAGTATTTTCAGGGCTTTCCCTATCACTTCACCGGACATACCGAATCCGGAAGTAATATCCACCATTTCTCTGGCCTCTATATATTTTTTTATTCTATTACTGCATGTACTGTATTGAACATAATTATCTCTTATATAAATATGTTCACCTTTAGAAGCTTTTGTTATTACCAGATAATTCATCATTTCAAATTCAAAAGACTTCCTCCATGCTTCAAAAAATATATCTTTTTTTACCTTCTCATTTTTCAATCTGTAACGAAATTTTTTTATTCCGTCCTTATTCAATGAATATACATCAAAGAATATGCCTTTAAAAACCGGTTCAATCAAAATATCTGAGAAACCTGTCCTGTATGTTACTGCTACTTCTCTGGAAAGGAGTAAAGGAGTAAATATAAGATATCCGGGATCTGCGAGATAAATATCATCTTTAAAGGTAACAATTATAGCAGTATGGGTATTTTCTCCATAGGTTCTGTCTGCAAGTATTAAATCAGACTGAAATCCGCATGTATCCAGGAGTATTTTAAAGAGATTGACAAGAGAAAAACAGGTTCCTCCTGTGCCGGATTTAAGATAATCGGTTACCACTTCACCAGGGAGACGGAAATCTTCATAAAAATCGGGATTACTGTCACTCTTTATTATCTTTGTTGCATTTTCATACGGAATAAAGGAAAACTTATTCAGAAGATTTCCAAGAAAAGATATATCAGGCTCTTTTTTTACAATATTAAAATGGTGGAGGAGCAATTCCGCTCCTTTTAAATCATCTCCGGTCATCATCAATAAGCCATTATTCTCTATTATTTTTGCTCTGTTTCAGGGGTAAATTCAGAAAGATCCATATAATTTCTATCATCTGTCCCGGCAGGAGGGTTTCTCCACTGTTCCTTTTTCATCATTTTTTTGAGTTTACTGCCGAAATCGGCACCTGCTACATTTATCAATGTTTCCTGTCTGTCAGGGCCTTCAAGGAATAGAGAGCCAAAGGCTTCTGTAAGTACTACAGATTTAGATGTAAAATCACTTCTCAGGAGTCCGTAAAGAGCTGCTCCGAAAAAATGATACCATCCGCCATATTTATCTCCAAGTGGTTTTGAGTCATTTCTGATATAGGATAATTTTTTCTGCAGTGGATCTTTATCACGATCTTTCTGGTAGGGATTTTTTGCCAGCATATTTTCTGCTGTAAGTAGTGTGAGATATATGTCTCCTTTATTTAAAAGATAACTTTCTCTGAACACATCATGAAGCTGAACAGAGCCGTCACGATAGGACATTAATTTTTTCTCCAGTTCTCCTTCTTTACCTGTAACCATATAGCGGTTTGTATAGCCACAGGCCAGGAGAAGGAAAAATTTACTCCTCAGGAGTAAGGGAGCAGGAAATTCCTTGTAATCACCTTTTACAAAATCTTTAAGCCTGTCCCAGAAACCATAATATAAATATTTCTGAGCTTCTGGAGACCATTTATGTTCTTCTCCCATCGTCGGTTCTATTTCAGGATGTTCCTGAATGATCTCTATAATTTTATTTGTAAGAGCATCAGTTTTAATCGGCTTCTTATGCCCTATGGTAAAATCCTCTTTTACCTCTTCTACATTATCCTTATTTTTACATGTAAACTCATATAAAGCTTTTATTAATTTACGGGGTACCCGGTCCAACTCTCCGATGAGATAAGCATCACCTTTCGGATCAACCAGTTTATAGCCATCCTGTACATATCTTTTCGTGTCAATTCTTGAAGATTTAATGAATGATTTGAATTCAAGCTCCGGAGACAGTGGTAGCTGTGCAATTGTACCGGCAGTTCCACCGGTAACATGTCCTGCAACAGCCAGAGGATTCGATGTATGCTGGTCAAAACAGAAATCAATATTATCAGACGGAATCACTGTATTAGAGGCTATATCTTTTTTATTTACAGCATCCGTTTCTGCTATGGAAAAAACAGAAATATCTACTATATCTTTCGGTTCATCCGATTTTTTCTGTAATATCACAGGATATGTTAAACTCTTATTTAAGGAGAGGTTGTTTATTTTCATTATAATTCCCCCCGGCAAAAGTAAAATAATTCATAGTCTCGTAGAAGCAAAATGATTATACTACAAAGCCATTAAACTTTCCAGCTTTTTCAGGCTAAAAAGGTTAAATTTATGTTAACTTTTAGAACAATCATTTTTTGTAAGCGTTCAGCTATCAGCAGTAAGCAGTCAGCTTTTACAGGAATTACATAATAAATGTCGTTAAATTCTATTTTTCAGACTAATTTACATAATCAGGCTTTGTAAGTTTTAGCTGATAGCTGATAAATAACCGCTGAACGCTTACGAAACCTCATTATCTTTCATACTTATACACGGGCAACCTGTTCTTTTTTCCAGCAGATATTTCAGTTTATCCCATCCGATGATATCTTTATTAAAGGTTATTTTCTTCCCGTCACCTTCAATTACATAATTATTATCGGCCATGCAAAAAGCGAATATGTCAATTTTATTCAAAAGAATTTCTATTTTCTCAAATCTGCATTCATATATCAACTGAGATTCTGACAGGGTATAAATTCTGGAAAAATTCTGACTATCAACGGCTACTATAATCAGTATAACGATTAACCCCAGCAAAACAGTAATCATAAAAACCTGGGGATTATTCAACAATCTCATAGCAAACAAAAAATATAATGTCCATAGAATAAGTAACACAACACTTCTCCCGGAAAGACCATTCAGGTTTTTATGCATAAAGACCTGGTCTTCTGTCTCTGCCACTGTAGATTTTTTTTTCTTTTTCCTCCATGAGGTCTTTTTATCCTTCATAACGGAGCGAACTATGTCCTTTTTATTTATACCGGCGTATTTTTTCTCTTCACAATAAATCTCAAGAGAAAATTTCTTAAGAGGCGACATATTTCTATATAAAGGGTCCGGTGATATTCTTCTGTAATAGTTCTCTTTAAGTCTGTTATGAAATTCCAGAGGACTGTATCTTTCTTCAGGTTTCAGAGCAGTTGCCATACGTATTAAATCACACAGAACTTCAGAAACAGGAGGATTAAATTTAAAAGAAAATTTTAAAGGATTAAGAGCAGGATCTTCAAGACTGAGCAGTTCATGCATTGTTACTCCCAGAGCAAAAACATCTGATTTAGCCTCACTTTTTCCACTATACTGCTCCGGAGGAGCATAACCGGGTGAACCGAGTCTGAGTGTATCATCCCTGTGGGAGGAATATTCCCTTGCTATGGTAAAATCAATAAATTTCACCTCTCCATTACGGGTAATTATTATATTTAAAGGCTTTATATCTCTTAATAGAACAGGCTTTTCTCTGAGAGAAAGATATATGAGCAGTTCGCTTATTTTAAGGGCTATCTCCAGAACTACATCAGCAGAGAAAGGCTTCTTTATTCTGTTCATAATATCAGAAAGATTTTCACCTGAAATAAATTCCACTGCTATAAAATGCCTGTTATGTTCTTGAAAATAATCATAAGCTTTCGGAAGCACAGGATGGGCAAGAACAGATAGTAATTCATATTCTCTTTTAAACATTTTTATATAACTGGCCTGAATCGAAGGATCGTCATGAGTGGCATGAAGTTCTTTCAGAGCAAATACTTCTTTACCTCTTTCTGCCAGATAAACATTACACTGGCCTCCTCTGCCGATTTTTTTTATAATTTTATAGGGAGCATTTTTTAATTTATATCCGGGAACAATAATATTATTCATAAAAACCTGGAAATCACTTTTTACAGGTCTTCCACGTCTTCCCTCCGTCATGAGTAATGACTATTGTGCTGGCTGCACCTATGGCGAAACCAGTCATAGTATCAGAAAAGGATATTGTATTGAGATGGGCTTTAGTTCCGCTTTTCAGAGCAATCCATTTGTATCCTCCGTCTTCCGTTTGATATATTGCTCCATTACAGCCCACAAGCCATCCCATGAAAGGATTCATAAAAAATATAGCTCTGAAGGTTTCCGGCAGATTAGTTTCACTTTTACGCCATTCCTTTCCTCCGTCTGAAGTACGCCAGACCGTACCGTTATCAGAAACTCCCCACCCCAGATCTGCAGTCAGAAAAAATCCCGGACAGATAGAGCAGCCGGTACTGTTCTCACAAATGTTCCAGTTAATTCCTCCGTCCTGTGTTCTTAAAATACAACCTTTACTGCCTATAATTATTCCATTTTTGCTATCATCCATTCTCAGATAGAGGAAATCTTCCGTTATATAACCTATTTTCTTCGGCTGCCATGTTTTCCCTCCGTCTTCTGTCATAACCAGAGTACCTAACTGTCCTATAGCCCAGCCAATTTTTGTGTCTATAAAACGTACTCTCGTTAAATTCCCCTTTGTCCGGCTTACCTGGACTTTCCAGTTTTTTCCTCCGTCAGATGTGTGTAAAATCATGCCTTTATTTCCCACTGCCCAGCCATGTTTTAAATCTACAAAATGAACTCCTCTGAGACTGTTATCTTCTGCAAGACCGCTTTTTTGGACATTCCATTTCACGCCTCCGTCATTTGTATGAAGTATCTTTCCGCAATCTCCTACAATCCACCAGTTTTTGTTATCCAGAGAACAGAGACCGTTCAGATCGGCTCCGTAACAGTTTCCTGCAAAAATAAAGAACAGTAAAGACAGGGTAAATAAATATTTATACATATGGGGCCTCCTTGTTGATCAGTTATCGTGACGCGTGACGCGTGACGCGTGACGCGAAGATTACCTGTATAATTTTATAAAATAAACTTATTAGGTTAAATAATTTAATAAAGATATTAAAATATATTATTAATTTTAACAAAATTTATTAAATTACCTTTATTAGATTGCCGACATGATGGAACCAATCTAACTGGATGTAACCCCACACCCTCTATTCCCTCTTCTAATGAAAATTCGGGAATTACTTTTCTCATACAATTGTATGAACCATTACAATCTGCATTGATTAAAACACCGTCTTTTGTCCTGTATAAACCACGACAAATCCTTCTGCCGGAAAAAATATATTTATCTCTATTCTCAGGTTTATACTCAGGAATATCATCAGAGTCAAGAAAACTTGCTTTAGAAGTATAGCTCTCATTAACTATTTTAACATTGATACCACATTCTTCTGATTTATACTTTATCTGGTCTATCAATTTCTTAAAAGGTATGGAAACAAATTTCTGATTGTTCACTTTACCGATGGAAACCTTCTGTTTCCAGCCGGGATTATTACCTATTATTATTGTATCTATGGAGTTTTCTTTACAGTAATCAATGATAAACCTGCTGGATTTATGAAGATAATCTTCTATTTTTCTGTTTCTTTTCTCTGTCAGAGATTTTATTCTTCTGCTCGTACCTCTGTCTCCTACAAAAGACATAAGTCTACCTTTTTCCCTGTTATAATATTGATTTATGGACTTTATAATCTTACCCTCTATAACAATCGGTTTTAAACCCATGTTATTTACTATGGTTGCAAGATTGTTAACACCTAAATCAATTGAGATGGCTTTATTTATATCAGGGAATTCTTCTCCTATTTCTATTTCATATACTATCTCTATTATGTAACAGTTACCTTTCGGTACAATCCTTACCTGTGATAAATTATCTTTTAATACCGTTTTTATTTTTTCAGAAGATTTAGGAAATCTTATAAAACCATCTTTTATAACACATTGCTGGTTTGTAAATATAGCTATATGCCTGCCCTGTTTCTTTTTGTATTTTGGTAATCGAGGCCTCCCCGTATATTTAGAGGGATTTTCTTTGTAGTCATTATGGGAAGCAAAAAAAGATTGCCAGTCCCGATCCAGCAATAGCAGAGTCTGTTGCGATGTCTGAGCAGGTAATGCACGGTAATCTATCTGGTCAGTCTCTTTTAATAACCTGTCTAACTCATAAAATCCTGTAAACTTCTTATTAAATATATATTCCTGTCTTATCAGATAATTCGCATAGTTATATAAATTTTTACTTTTAAAACATATGCCATCACAATAAGTATATAATTCATTTGAGGCTTTTATTAAATGTCTTTCTACTCTTTTTACTATCATTTAAGTCATCCTCTTTTATTATATTTTATTTTAAAGTATAATAAATACAGGAACTATATCTATTATAACAGAAAAAGTAAATCAAAATATCACTTTTTATAAAATTGTTAATTTACAGGGTGAAAAATATTACATTTTAGATAAGTTAATAAATATAATTTGTTAAAAATTTATATATTTATTCTCTTTATTTAAAATATTTACGACTATATAATAGACATAAAATTACAAAATATCAATAAGGAAAAAGAAAATTATCGAAGGTATAGAAAATTTTATAGAGAAAATTATATGGAGTAGTGAAGGGTGGAGAGCGGGTAGGGGCGAACTGTGTTCGCCCGGTACATGTGAAAACACGCATCACGCATCACGCATTACGCATCACGAACCACCCGTCACGCGTTACGCGTCACGCGTCACGATAACTAAACAGGAGGTAAAAAAATGAAAACAAACATCTTTTCGGCTATTTTAGCAGTGGCCCTTTGTTTTATTTCCTTACAAATGGCAGGAGCTTATGATATTTTTGATGCAATAAGCAAAAAAAATATCTCTGAAGTCAAAGATTTTATAGAGAAAAATCCGGAACTTATTAAAAGTAAAAACAGTGAAGGTTTAACTATGGTTCAATGTGCGGCAAAAAGCGGGTCTGTTGAGATTGTAAAATTTCTGCAGTCAAAAGGAGCAAATATTAAAGATATTAATGATAAGGGATGGAGCCTTATACATTTTGCTTCCACAGGGGGATCGACTGACATGGTAAAATTCCTCATATCGGAAGGTCTGGATATAAAAGGAATAACAAAAGACGGAGCCTGTGCCATCCATATTTCGTCACAGGCAGGAGCAAAAGATCTGACAGATTTTCTCATCTCAAAAGGGATGAGTGTCAAATCGAAGGATTCCTGCGGAAGAACACCGTTACATTATGCCGTTAAAAGCGGTTCGATGGAAACAATAACATTTCTTGTATCTAAAGGATCTGATATAAAAGCAAAGGATAACTACGGCTGCACTCCTTTACACGGTGCATCGGAAGCAGCCAATCTGGAGGCTGTGAAATTTTTAATATCAAAAGGGGCAGGCATAAATGACAGGGCCAGTAACGGTTGTACCCCTCTTCATTATGGAATAGCTTCTTTTTTGATAAATAATAAAATTGAACTGGAAGAATCTTTAATATCTGCCGGTGCCGATGTAAATGCCACAGATAATGACGGTATGACCCCTCTCCATTATGCAGTTAAAACCGGCTCAAAAACTCTGGTATCACTTCTTGTAGAGAGAGGAGCATACATTAACAATAAAGACAATAAAGGGCTTACACCACTGCACTGGTCAGCAAAGACAGGCGGGAAAGATGTGGTACAATTTTTAATATCGAGAGGTGCTGAGATTAATGCAGTTGATAACACTGGAACAACTGCCCTTCAGATGGCAAAAGACCGGGGACATAAGGATGTAGTGAATGTATTGCTTGCAAACGGAGCAAAGGAATAATAGTGAACAGTGAGTAGTGAGTGGAAAAGGATATTTTTTATTCCCTACTCACTACTCACTTTAAAATCACATTAAACCTTTTCCATAAGCCTTTTTCTTGTGTATGCTATAAGGCCCCCTGCGTCTATTATTGCCTGTCTTGCTTTAGGAAGTGGATTAACAGAGAAGGTTTTTCCGGAAGTTTTATTTATTACCGAATCAGACAAAACTTCCAGTTCATCTCCTGCATTCGCTTCTATATCAGGACATATTACAGTTCTAAGACCGAGGTTTATAGAATTCTGCAAAAATATCCTGGCAAAACTTCTTGCCACTATTATTAATTCATGGCCTTTCAGAGTGGAAGTGGCCTGTTCTCTTGACGAACCGCATCCGAAATTATTACCTGCCACAATGACACTTCCATGAGGTATCTCTTTATTTTTCAGTTTACTGTTAAACTCACTGTAATCTGCAAAGGCAAACTGAGGTGTTTCATAGGGAAGAACTGTTGCCATAAATCTTCCCGGATAAATAACATCTGTCGAAATATCATCTTCAAGTTTGAATACAACCTGTGACATTTTATTTGCCTCCTTTTCTAGGGTCAGTTATAGTACCTGTTATGGCACTTGCCGCTGCCACCTGGGGTGAGCATAAATAAACCTCACCTTTCGGGTTGCCCATTCGTCCTTTAAAATTTCTGTTCGTAGTGGCAAGGGCCACTTCTCCGTCTCCCAGGGCTCCCTGATGTACTCCAAGACAGCATCCGCAGCCGGGATTTATAATTGCTGCACCTGCATCTACAAGGTCTCCGAGAATACCCATCTTCAAAGCTTCTCTGTAGATCTTCCAGGAAGCAGGGAATACAAGCATACGGGTTCCTCTGGCGACTTTTTTACCTTTAAGTATTTTTGCCGCAGCTTCAAGATCATCAAGCCTTCCGTTCGTACAGGAACCTATTACTATCTGCTGTAATTTCACGCCTTCCACTTCAACTACAGGCTTTACATTATCAACAGTATGAGGGCAGGCAATCTGAGGAACCATGTCTGACACATCTATCTCTATAACCTGTTCATAAGCTGCATTACTATCAGGTGTTACAGGTATAATTTCCTCTGTTACTCCTGATTCTTCACGAAGATATCTTATCGTTTCTTCATCTGCGGGGACAATACCCGATGTCGCTCCTGCTTCCACAGACATATTGCATATTACAAGCCTGCCGGAAGTGGACATATTCTTTATTGTTTCACCATGAAATTCAATAACCTTATAATTTGCGCCCTGGGCAGATATTTTTCCTATAAGATACAGTATAAAATCCTTTGGCCCTACAAATTCAGGGAATTTCCCTTTTACTTCTACTTTTATTGTACCGGGAACTTCTACATTCAGAACTGTACCGAGTGACCATACACTGGCCATTTCCGTTGCACCAATACCGAAAGAAAAAGCTC
The DNA here is from genome assembly GCA_964431735.1 of uncultured Synergistia bacterium. Classification (GTDB taxonomy): domain Bacteria; phylum Vulcanimicrobiota; class SpSt-956; order SpSt-956; family JAKJGF01; genus CALARM01. Next base: position 26,798 of record CAYSLJ010000050.1, read on the forward strand.
CAAGGGCACCATGGCTTGTAGTATGACTGTCTGTTCCTACCACTACATACCCGGGCCTCACATAACCGTATTGAGGAAGAATCTGATGACATATACCACCTTCGTCTCCTCTCAGATCATGGAATTTTGTTATTCCCTGTTTTGCCACAAAATCACGTATCTTTTTCTGATTCGTAGCAGTTTTGGACGTTTCCGCAGGAACTCTGTGATCAAATATGATTGCTATATTAGAAGGATCCCATACCTTCGGTTCAATTCCTGTACCGTGATAAACCTCTGAAAACTGATTTATCACAAGGGCACCGTTTTCATGAGACATTGCCAGATTCACGGCAGGTTCAAGGACATCTCCCACTTTAACGGAATTCTGCCCTGTGGCTCTGGCTAAAATCTTTTCCACTACTGTCATTCCCATTTTTATACCTCCTTTGATTCGTGACGCGTAACCCGTAACGCGCAATGGCATTAAGTTAACGTTATAACCGTCTAAATTGGCTGCCTGGCGCTCCTCCGAAAAAATCTAAACTGTAACATTTATATCTGTTAGAGCTTACATCATGCTACTTTACACTGTATATCAATTAAATACACTTGTGCCGCCGTGATATTTTTTCTCCAGAGCACCAGGCAGCCAATTTGCTATATGTTTCTTAACTTAACGCCATTGCCCGTAACGCGTGACGGGTGATGCATTAAATAAGACAATCTCTAAATAACTTTCTTTTCTCTGAAATCATTTATCTGTTCCGCTGTATAACCGATAGAAGTCAAAATTTCCTCTGTACTGGCAGAAAGTCTCGGAGGAGGGCTGTCTATGGAAGCAGGAGTTTTTTCGAATTTCGCCGTAAGATTGAATAATTCCACTTCTTCAAGGCCTTCCACTCCTTCAACCTTTATTTTCTGCAACGTATTTCTGTGTTTTATCTGAGGAGCAGTGAGAGCTCCTTCAAGAGACAGTATCTCTCCGGAAGGAACACCTTTTTTATTAAGAGCTTCTGCCCAGTATTCGGTGGTATGTTCTTTTAATTTTTCTTCCAGAAGAGGCGTAAGAAGTTTACGATTGGCCTTCCTTGTATCTCTTTCTTTAAATCTCGGATCTTCTTTTAATTCAGGCACGCCCAGAACTTCAGCAACAGCTTCCCACTGTTCCTGTTTATTTGCCGCAATATTAAGATATCCGTCTTTCGTAACAAACATGCCTGACGGAGCGGCAGTGAAATTATCATTCCCCATGAGAACAGGCTGCTGTTTTCCTATAAGGAGATTTGCCGCGACCCATCCCATAAGAGGCATAATAGAATCAATCATGGCTATATCGATAGACTGGCCTTCACCGCTTTTTTCTCTGTAATAAAGGGCGGCCATGATGGCAAAAGCCGCATTTACTCCTGCCACTGTATCACATACAGGAAAGCCTGCTCTCAGGGGATTCAATCTTTCATCACCGTTTACAGCCATGACACCGCTCAGTCCCTGAACAATCTGATCGTAGGCAGGTTTGAGCGCATCAGGTCCTGTCTGACCGAAACCTGAAATGGCACAGTAAATTATACGGGGATTAATTGCGCTTAACTCTTTATATCCCAGACCGAGTCTTTCCATAACTCCAGGTCTGAAATTCTCCACTACCACATCTGCAGTTCTGGCAAGTTTTCTGAATATCTCTTTTCCCTCCGGAGCTTTCAGATTAAGTGTAACAGATTTTTTATTGGCATTCTGTGCAAGAAAGCTGGTTCCCATAAGCTGTTTGTTAAGTTTCGGCACATTGCCGAGTTTTCTTGCAAGTTCTCCCTCTCCCGGAGGTTCTATCTTTATGACCTCTGCACCGCATAAAGACAGATGGACAGTGCAGAAAGGGCCTGAAAGGACATTTGTAAGATCAAGAACTCTTATAGCTTCTAAAAGTTTCATAATAATAATTCCTCCTTAAAATCGTGACGCGTAACGCGTGACGCGTGACGGGTGGTTCGTGATGCGTAATGCGTGATGCGTAATGCGTAATACGTTATAATCGTGATGCGTGACGCGTGACGGGTAAGCATCCCTTTCACTTTTCACTACTCACTTTCCACTACTCACTTTTCACTACTCACTTTCCACTACTCACTTTTCACTAATTTATATATCATGCCCGGCAAATCTCTATTAAAGAAAGACGAAGCATCTTTTGCAATTTCCACAATACTATTAAAATTGACATTTTTTCTCAGATTGATCTGATGAAGGAGATAGACAAAATCCTCTGTAGAAACATTCCCTGATGGAGATTTTGTAAAAGGACATCCTCCGAGTCCGCCGAAAGCAGTTTCTATATATTTCACTCCTGATTTCATAGCACTATAACAGTTCAGGAGGCCAAGTCCGTAGGTATTGTGAAAATGGCAGGCACATTCAACAGTATTATCCAGTTTAAATATGGCCCCATAAAGTTTTTCTACTGTTTCCGGGTTTCCATGGCCTGCAGTATCTGCAAGACTTATATTCTTTATACCTGCTTCGAGATATTTTTCTACAATGGAAAGAACTTTCTCATGAGGAATTTTTCCTTCAAATCCGCATCCGAAAGCAGATTGGACAGAAGCCTGAACTTTTTTATTTGCTTTCATACATTCTTTTGCCATCGCAATAATTCTCTCCGTAGCTTCTGAAACAGTCATGCCGGTATTTTTCTTACTGTGTGTTTCGCTGGCAGAAACTCCCATACAGAACATTTCCACTCCGCAGGACATACCCCGTTCAACCCCTTTTTCATTAAGAACAAGGGCAGAAAGTATTGTTTCAGGTGTTTTTATTTTGTTAAGTTCTGTAAAAATCTGCTCTGTATCTGCCATTTGAGGCACTTTTTTGGGGTTTACAAAAGAGCCGACCTGAATAATATCAATTCCAGAATCCATAAGTCCCCTGACCCATTCAATCTTTTTCTCAGGGGGAACAATGGTTTTTTCTATTTGAAGTCCGTCTCTCAGGCCAACATCGTGAATTATAATATTCATAATTTAACACTCCTTAAAACGTGATGCATGATGCGTGACGCGTGATGTGTTATAATCGTGACGCGTGACTGGTAGTCCGTAATGCGTATTTTCCCCGGTACCGGGCGAACACAGGGGGGAACTACTCTTCACCCTTCTCATATAAACTATAACTATAACTATACTTTTGCAGATTTTAAAAACTGTAAAAAAATAATCTATTCAATTTTCAGGTTTCAGTTATCAGGTGCTGGTTTAAGAAGATTAAAACCTAAAACCCGGAACCTGTTTAACTATAAAGTCAGTAAAAACAGGGAAATGATGAAAAATGCAAAAATATAGTCTATTACAATAATTAGATATTTCATCGGGAAGTCCTTCCTGATTATATGGTAAAATTATAGTTTGGAATGGTGAATAGTGAGTTGTCATGAAATTACCCGTCACGCGTTACGCGTTACGCGTCACGAATTATAGACATAGTCTTCAAAGCAGTATTTTTTACTTCCATATCATCTGAATCTGATAATTCATCAAGTTTTTCCAGTGCTACAGATGTATCTACTTCTCTTAACATTTCTATTGCATCAAGACATGTTCTTCTATCATCACTGTTCAGGTTCTGAACAATCGTTTTTCTGTATCGTTTATTCACTGTAATGGCTGTAATAAGCCACAGAAGGGAAAATATCAACGCCATAACAGTAATAATAATTCTCTGTGATGTTATAGTCTCAGGATTACTGTAAAAAATTTTATTTATAAAAATAATAAAAAATCCTCCCAGAATACCTCCGACAGGATTGATTAAACCTTCCAGAATACCTCTGGCACGGCCACGATAGGGGCCTGACACGGCATTAAAGGACAGTTGAAAAGCTGTTATCTGAACGGTCATGCCTGCAAGATCCCATATAAATCTCATAATAACCAGACAGTAGAAAGAAGAAGAAATAAGTATGGAAGCAAGACATATACACATAGCGGCAGGAAGTATACAGAGTCCGTATCCGGCACCTGTAAATCTAATAATTCTTCCTGTCAGAAATATCTGTATAAGAAGAACACCTGCTCTCAGAACTATCGTAAAAATACCATAGAATTTATTTAAATCTCCCTCTGTAGTTAAATGCTGATTCAGCATTTTATCGAATTGAAATTCTTTAAGTGATGCCACAAGCCAGAATAAGATACAGATAAATGCTATTGATTGTAACAGTGGTGAAGAGAATGAAAATTTAAATCCGTCTCTGAAATTGGCTATTAAATTATGTGATATATTTTTCAGATATGTCGTGTCAATTTCTTCACCATAATATCTCCGTAATATACTCAGGAGAGGCAAAACAGACAGCACAAGCAATGCCCAGCATATAATAAGACTTTCCACTGCAAGTTTATCGCCGAAAAATCTCAGAATTAAACCGCCTGATATACTTCCCAGTGAAGGAGCCATGGCTATAAGAGGATAAACTCTGGTTCCTTCATCAGGTCTGAAAGCATCATTGATAAGTGTCCATATTTGAATACTGGTAATAGAATAGCCTATACCTTCCCCCGTAAGAATAAGAAAAGCGAATAATATGACAGTAATATTCAATTCAAGATGTTCTTTATATTCAGGAATAAAAAAAATGGAAATAATCAATAATATGCCTGTGCCGGCAGAAAATATCTTTATAAGGGTATATCGAGGTAATAAATCTGCAAAAAAAAGATAGATACATGCTCCTGTGAGCGAAAAAGAAGCAAATAAAATGAAGGAATAAGGCAATGTTTCAATGCCAAGCCTTTTGAGTAAAATCGTATTAATAGCAGCCCATCCTATGGTATAACCTGCTGTACGAAGGGCCAGCATTAAAATAAAAATAAGTACTTTAAAAAATTTGTTTGATATCATGAAAGTGAAAAGTGAAAAGTGAAAAGTGAAAAAGGAAAGCTACTCTTCACTCTTCACTCTTCACTCTTCACTATACTACTTATTCTTTCTTCTTGCTCTTCTTCTTTTTTTCCTCTTTTTCAGGCCTGGATTTACTTATCTCTTTTTCTACTTTTTCCAGCAGAGCTTTCTTAAGGTCTTCCTGTCTCTTTGTTTCCTTCTCCAGGGCTTCTTTTTTCCACCCTTCAAGTTTTTTCTCTATCTCTTCTCTTCTCTTCTTTTCTTCCTCTTCTTTTCTCTTTAATTCTTCCTCTTCTTTTCTCTTTAATTCTTCCTCTTCAAGTCTCTTCTTTTCTGCTTCTTCTGCTCTTCTCTGCAGTTCCTGTGCAGGCCATTCAGGTTTAAATACAACCATACCGAGAGGAGGAACATCAATTTCTATGGCATAAGGCTGATTGTGACAGAATACCTTTTCTGCCGTAACACCGCCTCCGTTGCCCATATTACTGCCCCAGTACATGGAAGAATCACTGTTTAAAACTTCTTTATAATATCCTTCATAAGGAACACCTATCTTATATTTAAACCATGGTACAGGAGTAAAATTATAGACAAATACAATAATACTGAGTCCGTCTTTTGCTATTCTGTAAAATGCTATTACACTCCTGTCTGCATCATGGAAATCTATCCACTGAAAGCCTGTATAGCTGATATCCACTTCATAAAGGGCCGGTTCCGATTTATAGAGACGGAGCAAATCCTTTACATAATCATTTAATTTTTTATGAGATTCATATTGAAGTACATGCCAGTCAAGACCGAAATCATGATTCCATTCTCTCCACTGCCCCATATCACATCCCATAAAGAGTAATTTTTTCCCGGGATGGCCGAGCATAAAACCGTAGAGAAGTCTCAGATTTGCAAATTTCTGCCATTCATCTCCGGGCATTTTACTGATCATGGAACCTTTCAAATGGACTACTTCATCATGGGAAAAAGGAAGAATAAATTTTTCACTGAAAGCATACATAAGGCTGAAGGTCAGAGTGCCCTGTTTATATTTTCTATAAATCGGGTCGGACGACATATAGGATAAAATATCATTCATCCAGCCCATATTCCATTTAAATCCGAATCCAAGGCCTCCCACATAGGTCGGGCCTGACACCTGAGGCCATGCTGTAGACTCTTCTGCAATCATAAGAGCTCCCGGATAGTATTTATAAACTACTGTATTTAAATATTTCAAAAAAGCTATGGCATCCAGATTTTCTTTTCCTCCGTACATATTGGGAACCCATTCGCCGGGCTTTCTGGAATAGTCAAGATAAAGCATAGATGCCACTGCATCTATACGAAGTCCGTCTATATGATATTTCTCAAACCAGAACAATGCGTTTGTTATCAGGAAATCCTGCACTTCTGTTCTTCCGTAATTAAATATGAGCGTTCCCCAGTCCTGATGTTCACCTCTTCTCGGATCGGCATGTTCATAAAGACAGCTGCCGTCAAATCTGGCAAGAGCATAGGCATCTTTCGGGAAATGGGCAGGAACCCAGTCAAGTATAACTCCTATACCATTTTGATGGCAGTAATCTATGAGGTACATAAAATCTTCAGGTGTACCGTAGCGGCTTGTAGGGGCAAAATAGCCTGAGCACTGATATCCCCATGAACCATAGTAAGGATGTTCTGCAAGAGGTAAAAACTCTATATGAGTATAACCCATTTCTTTCACATAATCTACGAGCCTCTGTGCCACTTCCCGGCAATTCAGGCACTTATCCGGGTTATCAGGGAATCTGAGCCATGAACCGAGATGTACTTCGTAAATCCACATGGGTTTTTCATAATTATTTGTATCTTTTCTATTTTCTATCCATTCCCTGTCTTTCCATTCGTATTTATCTATATTATAAACAACAGAAGCTGTTCCCGGAGCAAGTTCCATATGGAGTGCATAGGGATCGGTTTTAAGAAAATAATAATGATGATGGCTTTTTATTTCAAATTTATAAAGTTCCCCTTCTGTAAGTCCCGGGATGAATATTTCCCATATACCAGAACTGCCGAGAGATCTCATAGGATGTTTTCTTCCGTCCCAGTTATTAAAAGTGCCTACAACACTTACCCGCCTTGCATTGGGAGCCCATACGGCAAAATGAACTCCGCCCACACCCTGATGGGTTATAACCCTTGCACCGAGTTTTTCATAAATCCTGTGATTTGTACCTTCACCGAAAAGATATACATCCTGAGAGGTAAGGTATGGTAAAAAAGCATAAGAATCTCTGAAAGTTTCAACTTTCCCTGTCTGACTTACAGTACGTAACATATAGGTAAAAAGCTTTTCTCTGCCAGGATAGGCAATTTCAAAAAAACCTTCGTCATGGATCTTATACATTTTATATTCTTTTTCGCCGTCTTCCATGTCCACTACATAGGCGTCCACTGCATCAGGCAAAAAAGATCTTACAGTTACGCTTTTTATGCCCTGAAGTTCCACTTCATGGATACCCAGGACAGAAAAAGGATCATGATGTTCAAGATATATGATTTTATAAATATCTTCCCATGAAACTGTAGGTAACATAATTTTCACTCCTATCTGGTATTTCTGATTTTTTATACATTTATATCTTCAATATGTTCAACCTTAACGGAATAAATCCTTCAATAAGAATTTAATATATAGTAATTCTAAAGTGAGTGGTGAATAGCGAGTGAAAGGTTGTATTCACCACTCACCACTCACCATTCACTATTCACTATTGAATTTATAAAAAATTATATTATAATTAAATTGAATTTTGGGTTTCAGGTCTCTGGTTATCTTGACCCAACACAATTAACCTTTAAAATTTGGAGGATTAACATGAGAGGTACAGACGATCAACTCTCAGATGACATATTACTTCAGAATCGCTATAAAATTATTGAACTCATACATACAGGGCCTGTAAGTAAAACATACAGAGGGATCGATACAAAAGATAGCAGTTATGTATTTATTAAAGAAGTAATCAATACCTATACAGATCCTTCATTACGTTACCAGGCTATAGAACAATTTAAAGACGAAGTTAAAATTTTCTTCAAGTTAAAACAGGAAAATCTCCCTAAATTTAAAGATTATTTTGATCATGATAATAACAGGTATCTTATAATTGAATATATAGAAGGAGACAGTCTGGATATATTTATTCAAAGAGAGGCAAATGTTATAAGTGAAAAACAGATAATTAACTGGTCTATTCAGTTATGTGAGGCCCTTTCATATCTTCATAACACAAAACCTCATCCTGTTATTTTCAGGAATATGACTCCAGGGAGCATAATAGTTTCAAAAGACGGGACATTAAAACTTATAGATTTCGGTATATCCAAAATATATGAATATGGCTCCAGTACAAGAACTATTGCAAAAACTATAACTAAATACTATTCCCCTTTAGAACAGCATGGAGGTATTACAGATAAAAGATCTGATATATATTCCCTGGGAGCTACCCTTTATTATCTAACAACAGGAACAGAACCTATGGATTGTGTCGATAGAACGATAGAAGATGAACCGATGAAATCCTGCAGGGAACTGAACAGTAATATTTCTTCACATCTGGAACAGATAATCACGAAAGCTATGGAAATTGACAAAGAACATCGATACCAGAATATAGAAGATATGAAAAGAGACTTGATTAAAATAAATCAGATGGCAATTAATATGCCTGGTATATTAAAACATATTGCTTTCAGGAAAACTATGACGGGGAAACAGCAGAATTCTTCTATAAAAATAAACCTGCCCCCTAAAGAGATAAAAACACCGGTTCAGGAAGAAAAAAAGAATATAAAATCTTTTAATCCAAGAAGTCTTACACCTTCCCGGGATATCTCCAATAAATTAAAAGAAATGAGATCTATAAATAAGAAAAACAGAATAACAGTAGAAACTCCGGAATTACACTTCGGGAAATTAATAAGAGGAAGATATAAAATAACAGAACTAATTAAAACAGATTATTTAAGTAAAATCTATAAAGGAATAGATACAGAAAAAGATGATATAATAACTATTAAAGAAATTTTTTATGATCTTTATTTACAATCAGGAGAAAAGAAAGAAATAATAGAACAGTTATTTGCAGAAACAGGTTCTCTTATAAATCTTCACCATCCGAATTTACCGGTTTTTGAAGATTATTTTTATCATGAAGGCAAATATTATCTTATTATGGAATATATAGAAGGGGAAAATATGACCTCAGTTATTGAAGATTTTGTCCCTCCCTGGGAAATAGTAATGGAATGGACATATCAGTTATGCGATGTTCTTGCTTATCTCCACAGCAGAAAGCCAAAACCTGTAATCTTCAGAGGTCTGTGCCCGGATAATATTATACTCGAATATACAGGTAAGATTAAATTAGGCGATTTTGGTATTTCAAAACTTTATGATCCTGCTGAAATGACTATTTCTGTGGCAAAAGTAGCAAATACCAACTTCTCTCCCCCTGAACAATACAGCGGTCATACAGATAAAAAAAGTGATATCTATTCACTTGGTGCTACAGTATATTATTTTCTTACAGGTATAGTGCCAAATGATTCAGTTGACAGGGTTATATCAAATCTGCCTCTTCCATCCAGAGAATTCAGCAGAAACATTCCGCGGGAAATAAAAGAATTAATATTTAAAGCGACAGAGATAGATAAAAATAAAAGATTTCACGATATGTCAGAAATAAAAAACCAGGTAGAAGCTATCAGTCACTTATATTCATTAAAGCTCCTCTTATAGCCTGCTGAACCTGAATATGTTCATTTTTGACTTTAAGGGCTTCCTGTAAAGGGCTATAGGCTTTTTTATCTTTTAAAGCTCCAAGGGCATTGGCAGTTGCAATACGGACTAACATATCAGGATCTTTTAACAATTTACAGAGAGGAATAACGACTATCTTCGAATCTGCAATTTTTCTTCCGAATGCATCAACTACTGCTTTTCTTACTGCCGGGTTTTCATCATTTAATCCCTCTGACAGCAGTGTATTAATAGCAGCAGCACCGTTAATTTTTCCCAGTGCTTCAATTACATTCAGGCGAACAAGATAATAAATATCCCTTTTTAAAATATCTTTCATTGGTTCAACTGAATCTGAAGCCTTTAAATTGCCAAGAGCTATAACAGCACTGGCTCTTACATTCCAGTCTTTATCTTTTAATGTATCTATGAGTGGTTTTATACCGTCCTTATAGTTAAGATCTCCAATGGAAATGGCGGCAGCAGATCGAACTGAAGATTTTTCCTCTTTATTTTGCAATATTTCCAGTATTTTTACTGCTGCATCTTTATTTTTCCTTTCAGCCAGACGATAAATAGAGATACTCTTTGTAACACTATTTTTACTGTCAAGACTTCTCATCAGCCTCCAGTCAGCACTTAACCAGTAAAAAGCAGTACCGGCAAAACACAGAAAGATAAAAGCCATACTCATAACCTGTTTTTTTCTTTCTGCTGCCTTTTTCGCCTGTATATAAGGGGTTGAGGTTTCTGTTTCATCCTTATCTTTAGACTCACCTCTGTGTATGGCACCTTCACACTCTGCTGCCATTTTTTTTGCTACACTATGATTTGGATATGAACGAATATATTTTTCAAAACATGCCTTTGCCTTTCTATAATTTTTCATATGATACAGACATACTCCCTGACTGAACAGTAAATCTATTTCCTCTTCACCTAACTCTATGGAACGGGAATAGCTATTAAGTGCTTCTCTGTAATTTTTACTCTTCTCCAGAGCTTCACCCTGCATTTTCCATACATGCTTATCCTTCGGATTCTTTTTCAAAGAATTTTTAAAAGCTATGAGAGCTTTTTGAAAATCATTGTTCTGCAAATAAGAACGGCCTTCAAGACCTTCCATAACACCGCTTTTTGTTCTCAAATTCTCAAGCTCATTCCTGAGACCGGGAATATTAAAGCCCTGCTGTTCAAGAAGAAAAAAAAGTTCCACTGCTTCAATGTAGCATCCTATTTTAACAAGGAGATTACCTTTTTCCGAAAAAGCCTGAGCCTTTATCTCCGTATCAAGTTCACCTGCTTTTGTCATACATGGTATGGCTTCCGTATAACGTTTAAATTCTTTCAGAATTAACCCCTTGTAATACCAGGCTTTAGCAAATTCATCGTCATGTACTATAGCTTCTTCTACCAGTTCCATAGCCTGTTTATAATCTTTTTCTTCATAAATCTTTACAGCCTGAGTAAGCACTGCTTTAGCTTTAGCCGGTCTCCGTTGTTTCATGTATAGTTCCTCCTTAGGACACTTTATAGCACTTTAAATAAACCTGTAAGTGAATAGCGGCGATTAAATCGTCTTTTATTTGTATTATTTTCAATTTTTCCTTTTATAGTAGCAGTAAAATATTTGGCTATCACATAAAAGCCCAGTTCTTCCATTAATTTTCTATCTGAAGTGTCAAAACGGGAAATTTCGGCAAAACATTTATACCCTTTATTTTCGACAAGTCTTGCCAGTTCTGCAAGCAGTAAAATAGCATATTCATTATTATTATATTCCCTGTCCATTATAACTCTGATTTCAGAGCAATTATTTCTCACCGGTTGATGATAGCCAATACCTGTAACTGTAGAATTCTCAAGTAAACAGAAGTATATGTCCTTATCTATTGAATTATTCAATATGTCTTTCTGAGTTCCGGAAGCTCTGTAATCCACGTCGGATAATATATTACAGCATTTTTCAATTAAATCTGTAGAAAGAGGAGAAAAATGAAGTGAAGGGTTATTAATTTCAGGCAACATGTGACGTCTGTCTCTTACAAGCAGATAACCGCCTTTTTCAAGATCGATTAAATAATTAAATACCAGGTTTATAAGTAAACTATCATCACTTCTTATATTAACTACAGGAGCAGTCAAATCTTCGAGAGCTTTACAAAAACATTCATCGGCAAAATAATCATATTCTTTCTTTACATAAAAATCAAGAATCTCAGAATTTTTAATTATATAATAACCGACAGGCTCATCATTCTCTATAAATGCATAAACAGTTCCTCCGTAAATAAGCCTTTCCTGAAAGGCACCAAAACATGGAAAAAGCAATTCATTTAATTTCTGCTTTCTTAAACTTCTTATATTCTCAAGAGAAGATTTTATTAAATTCAATATATGGCCTTCCTTATAATTATAGTTAGTTTCATAACAATTTATAATTAGTGAATAGTAACTGGTGAGTAGGATATAACACAGTCACCACTACTCACTTAAATTATAATAAGCTATGAAAGTAACTATAGAATTTATAGTGAAAACATTATTATTATAGCAATAGACGTCTAATAATACAACCCCTTTACAAGTTATTGATTTCCTGAAAAATTTATGGTAAGATTAAACAAAAATAAAGCTATAAGGAAGCGAAATATATGGGAAGAATTATAAAAAAGGCAAAAGGGTTTACATTACTTGAAATAATGATTGTTATTGGTATAATGACAGTTCTGATGTCAGTCCTTATACCGTCTTTTCAGAGAGCCAGATGTCAGGCAAAACTTGCAGTCTGTCTTGAAACAATAAAAAATACTGCTACAGCAGTAGAAACCTATGCAATGGAACGTGGTAATCAGAAACCTCCGGCCAATCTGGAATTACTGGTTCCGGGATACTTAAAAGTCGTACCTGTAGAACCGGTATGTCTGACAAAATATTCATATCAGGTATCTACTCTTTCAGATAAAAACTTTACCATTTCCTGCCCCGGTTCACAACCAAATCATAAAGAGCTCGGTATTCCTATCAATCATCCTTTCTATAGCCCTGTAACCGGTCAGGAAAAAGGTATATAGATTTAATAGAGACACAAATGAATTTTATCAGTGGTTTTTCCAGAAGCTGTGTAAGCACCTGTTTTTACTGGCCAGAAGCAGAGGTTTTACTGGATTGCGGTCCCTTTGCTTCTATCTATGGATTGAATGCCAGTCATATATTTATATCTCACCATCACAGTGATCATATAAGCGGAATCGTGAACCTCCTCTATATAAAATATTACAGAAATAAACTTCATGGAGTCAAAATTTATACACTCCCCGATATATGTACATATATAAAAGATTTACTATCCATAAGCTTTCAAAAAGGCGTAATCCAGTCGTCAGACATAGAGATCAATCCTGTATCCGATGAAGGAATAAAAATAAAAGATAATATTTACTGTTACCCTTTTCCTACATATCATAGATGCGAGAGTACGGGATTTGCCTTCATTAAAGAAAAAACTATAGAAATGACTTATACATCAGATACAAACAGTAATGTATTAACTCATCCTTTTGTAACAGGTGCACAAAATCTTATCATAGATACGACTTATCTTGAAAAAAAAGACATAGAAAAAGCGAACTCAAGGGGTCATATTGCATTACCGGAACTGGAAGATTTCGTCCATAAATTCAAAGGAGAAAAAATATATCCTGTTCATTTTCTTGAAGTATATAATACAGGGGATATTTATAATGCCATAAAAAACATGAAATTTAATTTTCTCTTCAAACCAATAGGATTAACCCTGTAGGGGCGTTTAATTAAACGCCCCCATAGATAAACCGTTTAAAATCCGGGAGTCGGGCTAGGGCTCGGTGATACAGATGGTGCAGGCGTTGCAAAAAATGGCATATAGGATTTGGGAGGAGAAATTTTATCTTTAACAGCTTCAGCTTTTATCTCTAAAAGATTACCGGCCAGCATTGGAATGTTCATATTCCACTGTTCCCATCCTCCTGGATTAGCTGTATCGATTTCAGCAGGAGATGTAGGAGGCTGATCGGAAGATGTTAAAGAACTGTGTCCGCCGTCTACTATACTTTTTTCATCCTGGAAATTCTTATGATAAAATCTCACTTTTCCATTAAAGACACGAAGAACAGTCTTATTATCATTCGAAGAAACATCAAAATCCGAACCAAGTGGTTCAACGAAGGCATTATCAGTAACTACCTGCAGCTTTTGAGTGTCAAATTTAGTCGATTCTTTCTGTGAAACCCATACCGCTCCTTCTATAAGATTAATCTTACAGGAATACCCTTCTCCTCTGGCTCTCTGTATATAATCAATACGGAGCTCACTGTTTTCTCCCATCCTGACAGAAGTTTCTTTTGAGACAACAAAAACTACTATAGATGAACTATCAGTTTTAAGCTTATCACCATTGGTCAGTTCCGGATAACCGGAAAGTTTTTTCATACCGGAATTATCGGAACTTCTCCTTATATCAACATCTCCCTGATAATAAACAATAGGAAGACCGAAAGAAGGGAAAAATATTTTAAACATTGTGTATAACACTGTAAGAACGATTACAGCAGAAACAGTAATCCAGGCAAATTTTGGAACCCCGGAAACTTTTCTTTTCACCTTGGTGACATAAATACTGACAGGCGAAGGTTTTGGTAATTTTTCTGACAGCATATCGTAAAAAGTTGCCGAAGCTTTCTGCCTTACAATACCATTCATTGCTGCCTGTATTGCTTTTAATTTTTCTGCTATTACAGAACAATTGGGACATGACCTTATATGGGTTTGCATTTTTATATACTCAGAAGCTTTTGGTTTATCATCTTCTTCACCAAGATAATATCTTCTGAGATCGTCTTCAAATTGTGTACAGCTCATGATAACTCCTTCCCCTGTGTTTTTTTATATTTATTACCGCTCCAGATAAGTTCCTATCCATTTCTAAAAACTGTCCCTGTCCGGACTATTCCGGAAAAGATATGATCCTGTTGCGTGGTAAACTGGTTTTACAGACTGTTAATATTTTGTATCTATATCATTTACAACTCTCTTTTAATACGGCATATCTTTTCCTCCAGAGCCCGGCCAGGGACAGGAGTGTATGCCATATTTTTTGGGTACCAATTTACCTGTTGCGGTAATTAGCCTCCCATGTTCCTGTTCAAAGGTTAATTTTACAATATAAACATATATCCTTCACTATAACCTGATAAATCCTGGCAATCCTTTAGGGGTTGTCAAGAAATAACCCAATCATATTTACGTCTATATCGTGACGCGTA
>CAYSLJ010000051.1:0-41744 GCA_964431735.1 uncultured Synergistia bacterium
CGCGTGACGCGAGGAGACCAGATTATCCGGTGTCGTATTTACTGCTGGCAGCACTAAGGAACTGTCTGAAAATAATTACATCATAGTTATAATTTATATCGTGATGCGTAAAGCGTAACGCGTGACGCGAGGGTAATTATTGTTCTAACAATTTGCCGGAGTTATTTTTCTTAAAGTCCTAAGCTATGCTACAGTGGGGGCTTCTTGGGGCTTTACCCACAGACTACAGCCCTAGTCTGGTAATGCTATTATACCAAAAATTTTGCTTTGGTCAATATTTCGAGGACTCCGCATTCATCTCCCTCTAAGCCTTCAGTTATAGATGGAGTATTCTGCGGTCTTTTAGGATAAAATTTTCATAAATATAAGCTTACATACATTTTATTTTTTTGGGATATGTTATAACTTATAGAAAGTTTAGCTACAGGCAGTAAGTAAATCCGGCCTCCCGTCACGCGTAACGCGTCACGATTTATAAAATTCTTTTTATCTTCAAAGGGTATAAAGTATCTGTGGAGAAATTATATAAGATTATGGAAAAACACGAAACATACTTCCTTATAACTTACGGATGTCAGATGAATCTGAATGATTCGGAAATCATCGAATCCATGATGGAAAAGTTACAATATTCAAAGGTTAAAAAACCTGAAGATGCCACTCTTATAATATTCAATACATGCTGTGTAAGAGAAGGTGTGGATGCAAAGATTTACGGACGAATCGGAGATTATAAGAGATTAAAAAGGATAAACCCCTCACTCCTTATTATAGTATGCGGATGTCTTGCCCAGAAAGACGGGAAATCCATGGTTGAGAAGGCTCCTCATATAGATCTCGTTGTGGGGCCAAATCAACTTGGAAATTTACCTGATTTGATTTCCCGCACAAGAGAAGGTTTTTCTCATGAAGTTCATACAGGGTGGGATATAACAGAACCGGGATATTTACCAAGAAGAGCCAGCAAAATTACTGCCTGGGTTCCTATAGGTTACGGCTGTGATAATTACTGTTCTTTCTGTATAGTCCCCTATGTGAGAGGAAGAGAAAGATCCAGACCTGTTGTCGATATATTCGAAGAAATCAAAAACCTTGCTTCTGAAGGTTATAAAGAAATAACACTTCTGGGGCAAAATGTTAACAGTTACGGAAAAGGTCTCCCGGGAAATGTCAATTTCGGTCATCTCCTGTCAGAGGTAAATACTATAGAAGGTATTGAGAGGATAAGATTTACCACATCTCACCCGAAAGATTTTAAAGGTGAATATATTGAATTAATAAGTAAACTTGATAAACTCTGTGAATGGTTTCATCTGCCTCTTCAGGCAGGTGATGATGAAGTATTAAAAAATATGAATAGAGGTTATACGGTAGGATATTACAGGAGACTTGTAGAAAATATAAGGAGTCATATTCCGGAGGCATCTATTACTACCGATCTTATAGTGGGATTTCCAGGGGAAACAGAAGAACAGTTTGAAAATACATTGAAATTTGTTTCCGAAATATCTTATGATCAGGCTTTTATGTTCAAGTATTCCATAAGAAGCGGAACTGCGGCGGCAGAAATGGCTCATCACGTAGATGAAGAGGAAAAACAGAGGAGACTTGCGAAGTTAATAGATATGCAGAATAATATAACACAGAAGAAAAATGTTTCTATGGAAGGGGAAACTGTAGAAGTACTGGCAGAAGGAAGAACAAAGAAAAATCCGAATCGTTATTCGGGCAGAACAAGGGGAAATAAACTTGTTGCCTTTGATAGTTTTGAAGATGTTACGGGAAAACTGGTTTCTGTAAAAATAGATAAAGGTTATACATGGGGCCTTGTGGGAACACAGGTTATATAATAACGCGTCACGCGTCACGCGTCACGCGTCACGCAAAAAAAAGACTGGTGAATAAATATGTGTATGGAACAGGTTAAAGAAGATAAGATAAAAACTCTCGAGAAGAGAATAAGAGAACTGGAACTCCTCAATGCCGAATATGAGCTTTCTGCTGCATTAATAAACAAGAATGTAGAATTGGAAGAAGTAGTCAGTATGACCCTTGACCGGGTAATGAATCTCATTAGAGCTGAGAGAGGCTGTCTTATGTTCTGGGACGAAGATGAGAAAGAACTTTATATTAAATCGGAAAAAGGACCTGACAATCTTCCTTTCGGCCTGAGCAGACTGAAATCAGGTGAAGGTATAGCAGGATGGGCTTTTGAAACAGGAGAAATATTTGTCGTAGACGATGTAAGAAAAGAACCCAGGTTTGTAAGCTCTCCCGATGAGCAGATAGAGATAAAATCCATAATCAGTGTTCCTTTGATTGTAGAAGACAGTAAAATCGGTGTTATAAATATAGGTACAATAAATGAATATCACCATTTCACGGAAGATGAAATTAAAACACTGAGGTTAATTGCAAGCAGAGCCGCTCTTGTTATAGAAAATGTAAACCTGAGGCAAAAAGAAAAAGAATATATAGAGAAACTGAAAGGCAGAAATGAAGAAATTAAACGACAGAGTGAAGAACTGGAAGAGGCCAATGAAAGACTTAATAATTCCCTCGTAAAACTTGAAGGAGCAAATAAAGAACTTGCATCTTTATTTGAAATCTCTGTTTCTCTGGGAAGTTCTCTTGATATGGATAGAATGCTTTCAAATGTATTTGAAAAAATAAGTGAATTTTGCGGCGCTTCTGCTGTTACTATTGCTCTTTTACAGGAAAATACATACCTGGCTATAAGAGCCAGTGTGGGATTACCTGAAATAAGAGCAGGTAAATATAAATTGATGGTAAAAGATATAGACCCCTATTATTATAAAAGAGTATTTAAAGAACAGAAATCTTTATTTTTTAGAAATATTGAAAATGACAGAATGGAAGAGTTTCTTCGGGATAAAGTGATTATAAGACCTGATACGAGAGCATTATATATTTTCCCTCTTGTTTATCAGGATAAAACATCAGGTGTGATGACTGTAAGCTGTACAAAGGAAAACATGCTGTCCAAAAAGAAGCTCAAATTTCTGGAGATTATTTCAAATCATCTTGCTGTATCTCTTGAAAATTCCAGATTATTCAATGAAACTATTTCAAAAAAAGATGAGTTGAATGCTATCGTTCATAATATGGGCGACGGAGTTCTCACATTTGATCGGGACAAAAAGATAATTTCTTTTAATAAAGCAGCAGAACGTATTACCGGTATAAAAAGTATTAATGCCACAGGTAATCCTTTCGAGTCTGTCCTTAAATTGAAAGTTGAAGATGGAAAAGACGAGAATGAAATGACAGAAATTTCTATAGACAAATTAACGTCACTGCCGACATTGAAGTGGGAGGGATTTCTTACAACCCCTGACGGCAAGGAAAGATTTATAAGTACTATAACCACATCTCTTAAAGGTGTAACCGGTAAAGTAGAAGGAGGAATTGTTGTAATAAGGGATTTCTCAAGGGAAAAAGAAGTGGAACAGCTTAAATCTGATTTTGTTTCCTATGTATCTCATGAATTGCGGTCACCTCTTACTTCTATAAAAGGCTATACTACAATGTTAATTCATCATGGCAGCCGTTTTGATGATGCAAGAAAAGAAGAATTCCTTCAAATTATAAATAATGAAATAGACAGATTGGCCAGATTGATAAGAAATCTTCTGGATCTGTCCAAAATAGAATCAGGTAAATTTGATATTAATAAAGTGAAAATTTCTATACCGGTACTGGCAGAAAGGGTAATAAATACCCATAAGATAACCTCTGCAGACCATACTCTGGAATATGTTTTCCCTGAGGATTTTCCTCACGTTTATGCAGACAGTGATCAGATTGAACAGGCTCTTAATAATCTTGTCAGTAACAGCATTAAATATTCACCTGATGGCGGTAAAGTTAATGTAGGCGGAGAATTTAACGGTGAGAAAGTTATAATTTATGTTGAAGATGAGGGACCCGGTATAGCTCCGGAAAAAGCCGATAAGATTTTTGAAAAATTTTATAGAATTACAGGACCGAGCGGAACAAAGATTGTAGGCACAGGTCTCGGACTTTTTATAACGAGGAGTATTATTAATGCCCATGGCGGACATATATGGGTAGAAAAAAGACATAACGGCCAGGGAAGTAAATTTTGTTTTTCTATACCTTATAATGTTCAGGAGTAGTTTTTTATATATTTACATGTAAATTGTCAGAACGGTTATGATCCTCGCGTAATGCGAGGAGACAAGATTACAGATTATCCGGTGTCGTATTTACCGCTGGCACTACTAAGCAAGCCGGTTTAAAGTGAACTATCCAGGAGTACTTTTGATGAAAGGAAAAATATTACTTATACAGCCTTCGGGAAGAGTTTTTCAGATGTTAAAATCCAATCTGGAAGATTACGGATTTCAGGTTCTGGCCGCTCATGGAATAAATGAAGGTTTTGAGAAGGGCCGCTCTGCAAAAGCTGTTATTATTATCCTGGATTTATCTGTACCGGAAGCCTGGCATCTGTGTAATTTGCTCAGGCATGACAAAAGGGCTAAAGATATTCCCATACTTATACTTTCCGGGAAAACCGGTAAAGAAGATATGATAAATGCCAGAAGATATTCCGTAGAAGGATATATGGCCAGGCCATATGATTCTGAAGCTATTATAAAAACATGTGAAGACATTTTAAAGAAGAAAAGAGCAACTGTTAAAACCATACTGGTTGTAGAAGATGATCCGGCAGTATTGCATATACTCAGACTTAATCTTCATTACGCAGGTTTTAATGTTCTTCTGGCACAGAATGCTCTGGAAGCACTTGAGATTGCAGAGAAGGAAAAATTTAATATGTTAATTACAGATGTAATGATGCCCGGCATGGACGGAACAGAACTTTATCTGAAGATAAGAGACATACCATCCAAGGAGGATATACCGGTAGTGTTACTGACAGCAAATGATAATTTTGAAGATATAAGCCGCGCCTATAATATAGGTGTTTCAGAATATATAGTAAAACCTTTTGACCCTGTAGAGTTAATTGAAAAAATCAGGAGACTGTTATGATTGAGCCAAATAATTTGACTCCCCTTTTTAAACAATTTTATGAAGTGAAATCTCAATGTCCCGGTGCTATCTTGTTTTTTCGGGTAGGAGATTTTTATGAGACTTACGGTGAAGATGCAGTCACCACATCAAAAGAACTCGGTATTACCCTTACATCCAAGGAAATAAGTAACGGTGACCGTATTCCTATGGCTGGAGTTCCCCATCATGCAGTGGAACCTTATTTGAGTAAAATGGTGAGAAAAGGTTACAGGGTTGCCATAGGTGAGCAAATGGAAGATCCCAAAAAAGCTAAAGGTCTTGTAAAGAGAGATATAGTTCGGATTGTTACTGCCGGCACTGTTCTCGAAGACAGATTGCTTGAAGAAAAACAGAATAATTATCTTATATCCATAGTAACAGACCGGCCGGGACAGGCTATAGCAGTCGCAGATATTTCAACAGGAGCTTTTAAGGTATCATTTATAACAGACGAACATAACAGCATGGAAGCGTTAAAGAGTGAAATTGCAAGGCTTAAACCTGCTGAATGTCTTATACAGGAGAAAGAAAGAAATAATAATGTCCTTATGACATTTTTAAAAGAACTGACTGCTATTACAGTCAGAGACGATGAAACTTTCAATTATGATACATGTAAAGAAAAACTTTTTAAATATTGTGGCAAAAGCTCTGTGTCTTCCCTTCCTGACAGACCTCAGATAGTTCAGGCAGCAGGTTCTGTTATAGCCTATCTTGAAGATACGCAAAAGGTAATATTAAATAATATTACCAGGCTTGACAGTTACAGTATTTATGATTACATGGTCCTCGATGGCAGAACAAGAAGAAATCTGGAACTTACAGGCAGTATAAGAGATGGTAAGGTATATGGAACATTGCTCTGGATACTTGACAGAACTGTAACGTCTATGGGAGGCCGTAAACTGAGACAGTGGCTTGAGCAGCCTCTGTTGAAGATTCCTGAAATAAATCAGAGACTGTCAGGAGTGGAAGAATTTTATCATTCTTTTGAACTCAGAGAGAAACTCAGAGACAGGCTGAAGGAGATAAGAGATCTGGAAAGAATTTTCATGAAAATAGTTTATGGTTCAGCCGGAGCAAGAGATTTACTTGCAGTTAAGAAATCCCTTGAAATTTTGCCTGAGTTAAAACATCTGTTATCGTCTGTTAAAACAGAATATTTAAAGAAGCTCACCAGTCAGATAAAGGATCTTCAAACAATCAGAGACATTATTGATAAAGCTATTGATGATGATCCGCCTCTGTCAATAAAAGAAGGCAATATTATAAAAACAGGCTTTAATGAAGAAGTAGATAATCTTCGAACACATCGTTATGACGGAAAACAGTGGATAGTAGAACTGGAGAAACAGGAAAAGGACAGAACAGGCATAAAATCTCTCAAGGTCAGATATAATAAAGTATTCGGCTATTTCATTGAAGTTACTAAATCCAATTTACATCTTGTTCCGGAAAATTATATAAGAAAACAGACGACATCTCAGGGAGAGAGATTTATTACACCGGAACTGAAAGATTATGAAAGCAAAGTTCTCGGCGCATCTGAAAGACTTAAAGAACTTGAATATGAACTTTTCTGTGATATAAGAAGTCAGATTGCCGGATATTCTTCTGATGTGCTTATAACATCGGATGCTCTTGCTGTTTTTGATGTTCTCTCCACTCTCTCTGATGTTGCAGTAAGTAATAATTATGTAAAACCTGAAGTAAATAAAAGTACAAAAATCATTTTAAAAGGAAGTCGCCATCCTGTTATAGAAGAAATAATAGGTAAGGAAAAATTTGTTCCCAATGATCTCTATATGGATTGTTCCGACCATGTATTACTTGTTATAACAGGTCCCAATATGGCAGGCAAATCAACTTATTTGAGACAGGCTGCTTTATGTGTTATTATGGCACAGACAGGCAGTTTTATACCGGCAGAAGAAGGAACAATAGGGATTGTTGACAGAATATTTACCAGAATAGGTGCTTTTGATGATCTTGTAATGGGGCAGAGTACGTTTCTGGTTGAAATGAAGGAAGTTGCTGATATTGTTAATAATGCCACAAACAGAAGCCTTATAGTCCTTGATGAGATAGGCAGAGGAACAAGTACCTATGATGGCCTCAGTATTGCCTGGGCTGTGGCTGAATATATATATGAGCATGTGAAAGCAAAAACGCTTTTCACAACCCATTTTCATGAACTTACTCAGATGGCAGAACATTTTGCCGGAGTTAAAAATTATAGAGTAGCTGTAAAAGAGAAGGGAGATGATGTAATATTCTTAAGAAAGATTTTCCCCGGCGGCACTGACAGAAGTTACGGGGTGAAAGTCGCAAAACTGGCAGGATTGCCTGATAAACTATTAAAGAGAGCAGAATATATTCTGGAGAGTATTGAAAAAGTAGAACCGGTTATTTATAAAAAAGATTCTATGTTACAATCTTTACAACTGGAATTTTTTTCAACTCTTCCCAATCCTTTAATTGATGAAATAAGATATATTGATGTGGAAAGATTAACACCTGTAGAAGCATTAATAAAACTTTCCGAATTAAAAGACAGGATTGAGAAAGAATATGTATAAATATAAAAGCATTCAGTTATCAGCGGTCGGCAATCAGTTTTTAACTCAAACCGGGCTGACAGCTGAAAACATGTTTAAAGACAGGATTAAAAAAGAATATATGTAAATATAAAAGCAGTCATCGGTCAGTGCACGCAATCAGCTTTTTATAGCAGACTGTTTAAAGCTGATAGCTGATAGCTGATAGCTGATAGCTATTGTAGAAAGGATGACACATATGAACAATTTTTTAAAGTATCTTACAGAGACATACTATGAACCGACGTATATTAATAAACTTATTATTATTCTCAGATGGATAGTATTTCTCTACGGAGCTTTTGCAGGTCCTTTAAATATTCCTTTTATTGTTGGCGGCAGTATTTACTGTTTACTTGCAACTGTTTCCTCTCTTTATCTTAAAGGTAACAGACTCAGAATTTTTGTTATAATACTTGCAGATTTAACCCTTCTTTTCTTTATTTTTAATTTCTGTAAAGATCTCAGTAAATCTATATCTATTGAATTTTCTCTTCTCATTTTTTTACTTCCTATAATAGAAATTGCCGAATATTTACTGGATATGAAATTCAGTATCTTCGGCGCTTCTCTCATAGGTATTCTTATTATATCTACTTCTAATTTTCAGGACAGTAAAATACTGTTAAACGTTATTATAACTCAGATCTGTAATATAGGAATTATATTTATAGTCTGTTATATGCTGAGTCAGTCTATATTGCAGTTTCAGAGACAGAAAAAGCAGATTAATTCTCTTATTTCCCTTGTAGAAGCAGGTCAGGAACTTGGTTCCAGTCTGACTCTTGAAAAGATTGTCCAGCTGGTTGTGAATATGGTTAAAAATCTTGTAAACTGCAATACCTGTGTTATATATCTCAGGGAAAGAGGTAAAGAGGGTGATATGGTAGTTGTAAAGAACTGTCATACCCTTCCCCAGCATGAAAGATTATTCAAGGATTTCAGTCTGGATGTAGGAGAAAGCACTGTTGCAGAGGTTATAAAAAAGAAAGGTTCCATACTTTTAAACGATGCTCATAAATTTCAGAAAGAAAAAATAATCCCTAAAATGAAAGCTATACGCTCTGTAATGGTTGTTCCATGCCTATTTCAGAGAGATGCCATAGGAGCCATATATGTAGGCCAGCAGGGCGTCGGCAGTTTTAAAGATGATGATTTGAGGCTTCTGTCAATTCTTGCCAATCAGGCAGCACTGGCCATAAAAAATGC
This sequence comes from uncultured Synergistia bacterium, assembly GCA_964431735.1. GTDB lineage: Bacteria > Vulcanimicrobiota > SpSt-956 > SpSt-956 > JAKJGF01 > CALARM01. Next base: position 8,868 of record CAYSLJ010000051.1, read on the forward strand.
CCAGCTTCATGAGAATGTTGCCCAGCTTGCCATTACTGACAGTCTCAGTGGCCTTTATACTCATGGTTATTTCCAGGAAAGTCTCGATCAGGAATTCAAGAAAGCCTTTAAAAACAACAAGCCTCTCTCTGTTATGATCCTGGATATTGATTTCTTCAAGATTGTAAACGATAATTTTGGCCATCCCCAGGGTGATGCTCTTTTAAAACAGGTGGGAGGTCTCATAAAAAGTGTTACAAGAGACAATGATATTATCTGTCGTTACGGAGGAGATGAATTTACCATAACCTGTCTCAATACTAATAGAACGGAAGCCATACTTATTGCAGAAAGAATAAGACAGGCAGTGGAAGAATATGATTTTATTGCAGGCAATAAGGTAGTAAAAGTAACAATAAGCGGAGGAGTATCCAGTTTCCCTGAAGACTGTGACTCAAAGAAAGATCTTGTAGTCATAGCAGATGAAACCCTTTATGAAGCCAAAAAAGGCGGACGTAACAGGATTGCCCACAGAACGTAAGAGGTGAGTAAGGGCGTTTAATTAAACGCCCTGCTGGATTAAATCACGCGTCACGCGTCACGGCGTCACGCGTCACGAAACTATGCCAGACAGAATAAAAATTTTAGACAGACATGTTTCAGAAAAGATAGCAGCCGGCGAAGTTGTTGAAAAGCCGGCTTCTGTTGTAAAAGAACTGATTGAAAATTCTCTTGATGCTTCTTCTTCCAGAATTAATGTGGAACTCAGAGACGGAGGAAGAAACAGGATAAAGATTACCGATAACGGTATCGGTATGAGTCATGCCGATGCTGTTCTCGCTTTTGAACGTCATGGTACAAGTAAAATCAGAGAATTTGACGATCTCTCCAGAGTTGTATCCATGGGATTCAGGGGAGAGGCCCTTGCAAGTATAGGTGCTGTGTCCAGGGTTGAACTTGTCACAAAAGAACATGATGAAATTCTGGGAAGAAAGATTGTATTTGAAGGAGGCCTTCTTGTAGATAATGAAGAAACAGGATGTCCTCCGGGAACTACTGTTCTGGTGGAAAATATTTTTTTCAATGTTCCTGCAAGAAGAAAATTTCTGGCTTCCTCCAAAACAGAACAGAATGCAATCAATAATGTAATTACCAGAATGGCTATTGCCCATAGTGACGTGTATTTTTCCCTTTCTGCCGATAGAAAAGAAATATGTTCCTATCAGCCTGTGCCGGAACTTTTATCAAGAGTGACCCAGATTTACAGCAATCTTCACGACAGACTCATTCCCGTAAAAGGAGCATGTGAAGAAGCTATCCTGACCGGTCTTATATCCCATCCTTCCTTTACCATGCCGAATAGATCCCGTATTTTTCTCTTTATAAATAAACGTTTTGTTAAACCGGGATTGATGTATAAAGCCATTCAGGATTCATATAAGAAATTAATCCCTCACGGAAGATTCCCCGCAGTATTTCTCTTTCTTGACATAGACCCCAATTTGATAGATGTCAATATTCACCCTGCAAAAGAAGATGTGAAATTTGCAAAAGAAGGGGTCATATTTTCTTTAATAACAAAAACTATTTCCAATGCTCTCGCTCCTGAAGGCATTTCTTACGATATATTACCGGGCGGAAACAACAGAAAGAGCACAAGTATTTCCTTTCACAGTATATCTGCATTCGGTGATAAACACATTTCTCCCCGCCAGATAGAATTACCTGATTTTCACAGAGTGAAAGACACTTTTCACGAAGGTGATGTACATACATCGACCGGCTATAGAGAAGAACGTATCATAGAAAATCTCACAGATACTTACAGTGATGTGTCTCAGTCACAGGGGCGGACAGAAGAACGTATCATAGAAAATTTCACAAATACTTACAGTGATGTGTCTCAGTTACAGGGGCGGACAGAAGAACGTATCATAGAAAACATTACAACCGATCACAGTGATTTATCACAATTCTCAGAGCCTGCAGAAGAACATAATAGAGAAAACCTCACAACTATTCCCACCGACAGAGACATGGTAGAAAAATCTTATGAAGCTATTCGGAAAGATACCTCCTTTAATGTAATAGGAAATTTTAAAAATATTTATATCATTGTCCTTACTGAAAATGAACTGTTATTAATAGACCAGCATGTTGCTCATGAGAGAATAAATTTTGAATTATTAAAAAGAAATATGTCCGGCACATGTCCTTCTCAAAGCCTTCTTCTTCCTCTTACTTTAGATTTTTCATTACAGGAAGCGGAGTGGCTCAGGGAAAATATTTCTTTTTTATCATCCCTTGGCTTCGACCTTGAAGATTTCGGTGAAAATACCTTTCTTGTAAGAGGTATACCTTCCGGCCTTGCCAGGGTAAGTGATGAAGAATTCTTAAAGGATCTTGTAGCTGAATTTGCTTTTTCCGAAAAAAAGATTTCCAGTGAAGTATTATTCAACAATATTATGGCTTCTATTGCCTGCAAAGCTTCCGTCAGGGCAGGAGATAAGCTTTCAGAGGAAGATATGACAGGCCTTGTTCAGAGATTGTTTAAAACTGAAAATCCTTCTTATTGTCCTCACGGGAGACCTGTTATATTAAGTTTTTCAGAAAGAGATTTAGGCAAACTGTTTAAAAGATATGCATGAAGAATTTTATCCTCCGCTTATAGTAATACTGGGCCCTACTGCCTGCGGCAAGTCGGAACTTGCCCTCAATCTTTCTCTCAAAATTGGCGGAGAAATAATCTCTGCAGATTCAAGACAGATATATAAAGAGCTTCTTATAGGCACAGCAAAGCCGTCTGCAGAAGACCGTATCCTTGTACCCCATCATCTTGTAGATATTATCAGTCCCGGAGAAGAATTTACCCTTTATGATTTTCAGCGTATGGCAATGGACACAATCCTTGATGTGTACGGGAGAGGAAAAAGACCTCTTCTGGTAGGAGGCACAGGTCTTTATATAAAAGCAGTTACTGAAGGGCTTGTATTACCCGTTACGTCTCCCGATTACGAATATCGAAGTTATCTCAAAGACCTTGCTTCGGAGAAAGGTACAGAATATCTCCATGACATGTTATCCCGCGTAGATAGCGAAGCTTCCGAAAGGATTCATCATAATGATTTAAGGCGTATTGTACGTGCCCTTGAGGTATTTAAAACAGGTTCTGTTACCATGTCAGGTCTTCAGAAAAACCGGGAACCTCTTCCTTTTAAATGTATGAAATTCGGTATAAACTGGTCAAGAGAGACTCTCTACAGATTGATTGAAGAAAGAATTGACAGAATGTTTTCTTCCGGCCTTGTTGATGAAGTCCTCAGGCTTATGGAAAAAGGCTATTCTTTTGAAAGTCCTCCTCTGGATGCAGTCGGTTATCCCGAAACAGCCGATTATCTTAAAGGGAAAAGCACCATGTCCGAAGCATTACGTCTTATAAAGAGAAATACAAGACATTTTTCCAAAAGGCAGATGACCTGGTTTCGAAAGGATAAAGACATTGTCTGGTTCGAGCCTGAACATGATATTTCAAAGGAAGACATGGTTGAAGAGATTGTCAGGAGAGTGAATAGTGAGGAGTGAATAGTGAAGGGAGAATTTTACGCGTCACGAAAACACCCTTAAAACTTCACAAAATAATAAAAAATATCTTATTAGCAGGAAAACAAAGGACTTTAACGAATATATTTTAAAAAACAAGTAATATCCAAGTAATATCAAGGAAGGAGATTGTGCCAGGAAGACTGGATTATATATTATCTGGTCTTTAGAGCCAGTATAGATAGATGGCAAAGAATAATTGTCAGGATAATTTCCTGCAGCAGATAAAAAGAGAAAGAATTGGTGTTGTTATATATCTCGTCAACGGTTTTCAATTAAAAGGGATGGTAAAGGGATATGACAATTTTACTGTATTTTTAGAAAATGAAGGTAAAATACAGATGGTTTATAAACATGCAATTACCACTATTTCTCCGACAAAACCTGTGAAAATTGCTTTCCAGACCTGGCAGGAAAACCTGGATAAGAAAAATTTATCTGATAATAATGATGAGGAAGGGGAATAATATTTCCAGGAAACGATGATTTTTTAAGCATAAAATACAGGGGGTTCACAGGAACCCCTTGTATAATTCTCGCCAATGTAAAAAGGTATAATTTATACTGAATTGAAAAATTGAATTATTTTTGGAAATTTTTAAAAATTATGATTAGACTTAACAGATTTCTCGCTCATTGCGGTATCTCCTCAAGGAGAGAAGCAGAAAATTTGATTGAAACCGGCAGAATAAAGGTAAATGACAGACCTGTTACAAAACAGGGTATTAAGATTGATCCTGACAGAGACAGAGTTTCTTTTGACGGAGTAATAATTAACCCGGAAGAAAAGGTCTATCTTATAATAAATAAACCTAAAGGTTATGTTACAACTTCATTTGACCCGCAAAAAAGGCCGACTGTTTTGGATATGCTCCCTGAGATGGAAGCAAGAGTATATCCTGTAGGGAGGCTGGACTATAATACAGAAGGTCTTTTAATATTAACCAATGACGGAGATTTTTCGTTCAGATTAATTCATCCGAAATATAAAATCGGTAAAGTTTATATTGTAAAACTTTATGGCGGTTTTTCTCCCAAAAAACTCGAAAAACTCAGAAACGGTGTTGAATTATCAGATGGACTTACAGCACCGGCCAGGGTAAAACTGGTAAAAGCCAAAGGTAAGGAAACAATATTTGAAATTGAGATATATGAAGGAAAAAAGAGACAGGTCAGAAGGATGTGTACTTCTTTAGGTTATAGAGTCGTAGAATTACGCCGGATTCAGATAGGAACACTCAGACTCGGAAGTTTAAAGTCCGGTGCATGGAGATATCTCGGCCCGAATGAAGTAAGGAAATTAAAGGAGCTTGTAGGACTTGAAGAGGTGAAAGATGAAATTAACAAAATTAAGAAATAGATTTGACGAACTTAAGATAGATGCCTTCCTGGTAACAGCCGGTGTTAACAGGCGATACCTGAGTGGATACAGCGGAGATGGGGGATGGGTTTTAATTACTGAACAGGATGCCATGTTGTTTACTGATTTTACATATCTTGAGAGAGCACAGAATGAGGCAAAAGATTTTACGGTAATTAAATTTCCCGGTAAAGAGGTTAAACCTCTGGATTGCCTGGCTACTGCCATAGGACAACTGAATATAAAATCCCTTGGATTTGAAGCCGATACTGTTATGTATTCTTTTTATGAGGATATGGCAAGAAAGCTATCATCTATAAATATTGTACCTACCAGGAAAGTTGTGGAACATTTGAGAGAAATAAAAACACAGGAAGAAATAAATTGTATGAAAAAAGCTTCGTCTATTGCAGATGAAGCCTTTATGAATACGATGAAATATCTCAAACCAGGTGTGAGAGAGAGAGAAATAAGAGCTCACCTTAATTATTTTATACAGACTCTTGGAGGATTTAAGGAGAGTTTTGAAATAATAATTGCTTCCGGGCCAAGGGGAGCAATGCCCCATGCAAAAACATCCGATGAAATTATAAAAGAAGGAGAACTGGTCATTATTGATTACGGAGCTACTTATAACGGTTATTGTTCCGATTGCACCAGAACTGTTATGATTGGAGAAGCGGATGAAAGACAGACTGCTGTTTATAATCTTGTTGAAAAAGCACAGAAAGCTGCCATGAATGCTGTTGCAGTCGGTGTTGAATGTAAAGAAGTTGACAGGGTGGCAAGAGACATGTTTGCCTCTGAAGGATATAGAGAAGAATTCGGACACAGTTTAGGTCATGGTGTAGGACTGATGGTTCATGAAAGTCCGGGACTTAATTCTACGAATAATCAAAAATTAGAAACAGGTATGGTCGTTACTGTTGAACCGGGTCTTTATTTCAGCGGATGGGGCGGAGTCAGAATCGAAGATACTGTGCTGGTTACAGACCAGGGATTTGAATTAATTACCGGTGCACCTCATAAATTAAATAATTTTTTCTAAAAATCTAGATTTTTTCAGGTTTTTAGAAGGACTTTTTAAAAAAATGGTGAATATGCAAGGTAATTTAACACTTAACGGTTAAAACGTTGATAAATCTTGAGTTGTAACTTGAGATGAACAGATATAAATGAAAGGAGGTGTTAATTTTGACCAAAACAGAACTTGCCAAGAAAGTTACTGAAAAAACAAGCCTTAAGAAAAAGGATGTTACTGTAGCTGTAGATGCTGTATTTGAAATTATAAAAGAGGCTTTGGCAAAGGGAGAGAAAGTACAGTTGATTCCTTTTGGTAGTTTCACCGTGAAGGAAAGAAAAGCCAGAGAAGGAAGAAATCCGAGAACTGGAGACAAGATAGAAATACCTGCTCGCAAAGTTGCTACTTTCCAACCTGGTAAAGCATTGAGAGATGCAGTGGCTGGATAATTGTGGTTTTCATTGAATCTGTTATGGAGAAGGATCTTATCCTTCTTCATTAATTTTTATTAGCAATTAGCTGTTAGCTATTAGCTTTAATTGTTAACTGAAAACTGATACTTAATAGCTAACAGCTAATTGCTTTTTTGTTAAATGTGACAGATAGGGTTTGGGATATTCTTAACTCAGTAATAATTGCGTTTAAAAATGACAGGTGATTTTACATACAAGGGAAAAAGAAATTTGTTATAGAATATTCAGAGTGAAAAGTGAAAGGTGAAAAGTGAATAAAATAAGACATTACCTGCCATTCACTATTCACTACTCACTATTCACTAATTACAGATTTATATGCATTAACTATAATTTTCAGTAAAGGTGAATTTACCTGTCGTAAAAAAACGCAATCCTCAGTAATTATATTTTTATCTTAAAATTATGTTGATTTTATTTATAGATTTTTCTATAATAATAGAAGGAGGGAATAATTTCTTTGAAAAAGTTGAGAGAGGATATAAATTATGGATAAGTTAAAGCAAGAAACACTCAAAAGTGAAATACTGGATCTCTATGTTAATAAATCTCAAAGTTATAACCAGATTCTTGAGGATTTGATATTAAAGTATCCTGAAATCGATATGTATGAACTTTCTCAGATACTTAATACAACTATCGGAAGACCAAAAGCGACAAAACTTATTTTGAAGAGGGATGTAGATGTGGAAATACCTGTCGAATCTAGTCCTTTCTTAATAAAATTTGAACCTCCGCAAGAATAGATAATTTAACTTAAGAGTATTTTTTATAATTTTATTTCGGAGTAATATAAGTCCTTAATGTTACCCTATATTTTTGTTGTACTTTTAAAAACCTCTCTATTTATTTTTCCAGACAGGTTTTCTTTTCTCCAGAAAAGCATTGAGCCCTTCTCTTGTATCCTGTGTTTTTATTAAAGATTTTAAATAGATTTTTTCAACTTCTTTAATAGCATCGTCAAAATTCATATCAGCAGTTTTTATCATAGCCTGTTTGGTCATTTTCAGTATTATTCCGCTGTTTGAAGTAATTCGCTTTATTATTCTGCTCACTTCCGCTTCCAGTTTATCCTCGGTGACGGCTTTGCTTATGAGACCTATTCTGGCTGCCTGTGTGGCTTTATGCTCTTTCCCTGTAAGCAACATTTCATATGCTCCATGTTTGCCTATCTTTTTCTGATACGTAATAACTGCTATCGGAGGTATTACACCTACTTTTAGTTCGGGCTGAATAAATTTTGCTTCTTCCGTAGCAATTACTATATCGCAGAAAGTAGCCAGTTCGCATCCTCCTCCAAAAGCGCCTTCTCCCTGAACTATGGACATAGTCGGAATCTTAAAACTGTTCAACAGGTAAAATACTCTGTTAAATACAGAGATGAGTTTTTCTATTTTATCCGGCGAATGATCCTTTATATCCAGACCTGCAGAAAAGGCTTTACCTGTTGCATTTATTACCAGAAGTTTTATCTCTGCCATATCCTGTACCGATTTTAATGTTGTCCCCAGTTCAGTGAGCATTTCTATATTCATTACATTCAGAGGAGGTCTGTTAAGGGTAATTTTTGCTACATCCTTTTCTACTGTAAATTCTATATGTTTTAATTCTTTACTCATATAATTCTCTCCTTATTTAAAATAGTTAAAACCTGTAATTTGAAAGATAAACAAAGAAGCATACAGGCATGCTATGAGGACTGAATGCATGATTGTTGACGGCATAATCCCCTTTGTTTCCATAGTTGCTCTTCCGAAGAGCCATCCGAGAAATGTGAAAAGTGCTATTTTCATTACGTAATGTAACAGAGTATAAGATGGCCAGTGGAGAAGACCGAATATTACGGCCTGCAGTAAATTTGCTTTTCTTCCGTTCATTTCCCGAAGAAATACGCCCAGGAATATTCCCCTGTTTAATATTTCCTCTACAAGACAATTTGTTACAGTACCCAGTAATACAGGTAAATAATTTATAAATTTTTCATTGCTGTAGGCAGGCCACAAATTTTGAACTGTCAGTAATATGAGAAATATTATAATAACCATAAAAGAGAACCTCGTTACAACCATATACCATGGCATAGGCTCTTTATAACCGAGTACAGTTGTTCCTTCTTTCATGTTACCTGCCCGTAAAAAACTGTTCTTCCAGTCATTTTTATTATTATAGAAAAAAGACAGCAATATTATAATCCCGATAAATTGATAACAGGTCTGTATAAAGAAGGTTTTAAAGTTATCCCAGAATGTTTCCTTGTATACAGGTATCAGATAAAATGTATTAAGAAATATTATCTCTACCATTGAATAGGCAATTGACCAGGCAAGCATAAGAGACAGAGAATGTTTTAATGATTTCAGAGGCCCCAGAAGGGATATTATATTTAATACCAGACAGGCAATCATAATGTATTGATATAACTTTAAGCCCATCCAGTATTTATCAACACTGTCCGGTATATATTTAAAAAAGCTCAACAATAGAAATATAATGGCTATTACCATTATAATAATCTGTCTTTTATGTTCTTTTAATATAATTGTCATAATGTTTACCAATCATAATATTTTCCCTTCTATAAATTTATTAAATTCTTCGGCATTTTCCCCGTGAGGTAATATTTTACAGTGTTCAAATATCTTTACTTTTACTGCCGGATTTAAATTTTTTAATGTTTTCATCCTTTCATAGTAATCTGTTTCTTTTCCGAACAATACTGTTATTTCCTGATTTAAGTGTTTAAATTCCTCAGATACGTTCATGTTTAATAACCCACATATAAAGGAGGGATAAAACAGTTCGCTTCCTTTTTGATGTCCTGCCATGTGATAATAATTTACCATATCTCCTGTTACAGGTTTGCTATAAACTTCTGTTTTCAGGAAATTTCTTATGAATAATTTTGATGTCATAAGATTATATATGGTTCTTCCTATGACAGGACTGCTAACGAACTGATAGGTCATTAATTCTATTATTTCAGATTTTTTTCCTTTCTCCAGTAAGGGAGGATCTATAAGGAAGAGGGATTTTATTTTTTTCGGGTAAAGTGCTCCGTTTCTTATGGCATATATAGAACTCAGTCCGCTTGCTATTATGGAACATTCATCTTCTATTACACTGTCTATGAAATCAAAGATCGATTTTACATAGAGTTTTGCTCTGTATCCTCTTTTTAACTTGTCCGACTGTCCGAATCCTGGCAGGTCAGGAGCGTATACTCTGAATTTTTCGGCCAGTATAGAGAAATTGTTTTTCCATTCAAAGGAAGAAGCTCCCTGATGTATATTATGTAAAAGCAGTATTTTTTTCCCTTCTCCTCTGACTTTGTAAAAAATATTGCCATATCTCCACAGGTAAATTCTGTCCTCTCCTTCCAGAGCATGTCTGCCTGTCCCGGTTCCGGCAAATATATATGAGTTAATGGAAGCCATTATGCCGAGAGCAACAGTGCTTATAAACAGCGGATTTTTCATTTCTTTACCTCCCTGCTGTTTTCAGACCGTAAAGATTTCTGGCCCCTGTAACAATCAGACCGGAAGCTATTGCAGGAGGTGCCATGATTTTTCCTCCTACATTTATGGAATAATGCTTTATACCGGGTCTTTTCTTCAGGAATTTTTTCTTTTCTTTCATTACTATGGAATAAAGTTCACCTTCTGCTGTTCCGGCATATATTACGCCATTGGCTATTACAGGAGCACCTGTAATAGACACATTAAAGTTCTGCTTCCATGTTTCTTCACCTGATAATCCGTTCATGGCACATATAACACCTTCTGTTGATGTTATATATATAGTATCTTCCAGGACTGCCATACCGGCTAGATTCCCTATTAACTGTATGTCACGCAGTTTTTCACCTGTTCTGCTGTTAAAGAAGCGAAGTCTGCTCATATTATCGGTAATTATAACCTGTTCTTTATATATGACAGGCATATTTCCTTCTGTCCCCATGTTGTATTTCCATATTTCATCTCCTGTAGAAGCATTCAGCCCGTATAAACAGTTATCTGTTGAAGCTATATAGATTATTCCCTTATAGAGAGCCGGAGGTGTTTTTATCTGTCCGTTTGTTGAAAAATCCCATATCTTATGACCTTTGATTTCATCAAGAGCATATATTTTGCCGTCCTGGGAGCCGAAATATACCAGTCCTCCTTCTATGAGTGGAGATGACTGAATTTCTCCATGAGTCTTGTATTTCCATAACAGTTTACCTGTCATCCTGTCAAGAGAATAAAATTTACTATCGAGAGAACCGGTAAAGAGTGAATTGTCATTTACACATGGAGTGGAGTTTACAGCCATATCGAGAGACCATATTTCTTTACCTGTATGGAATTTTACTGCATAAAGCTTTTCTTCGGAAGATACATAAACTGCTTCACTGTATATGGAAGGACTGTTCAATACAGAGCCTTTTGTTTTAAATTCCCATATTTCCTCAAGAGGCGGCATCAGTTCATATTCCGATGCCGAATGGCCGTCTCTTTTTTGATTACCCTGAAAGAGAGGCCAGTATGTTATGGCTTTAATATTCAGTTCCATCGGTGGAGAATGATATATGTCATATTTTAAAGGCAGAGTCTTTTTACTGATTATTTTACTTACAATCTTTTTTGCATCAGGTTCTGACGTAATTTCTTTTTTATGTTCTTCTGTGGCGCTATCTAATATTGTTTCCAGAATTTGCCAGTCTCTTTCAACAGGGTCCATAACGGTTGAGTGTATGAAATCATCTTTTATGTCTACGAGTTTTTCTCTCAATTTTCCTACAAACTTCATTGCAGTCTCATATTCTCTTTTCTTACTTAACAGTTCTTCTTCTTCTATTTTCAATTCCCTTTTTGCTTTTCTCAGTTCCAGTTCCAGGTGTTGCAGTTCTTTCTTTTTTTCCGGTTCTTCTTTTATACTTTCTATTGCCTCTTTCTGAATTTCAATAGCAGCCAGTTTTTCTTCTGCTTCCCAGAGGGCTCTCTTTATAGACATACGTTCATGTTCTACATTTTTTTGAAATTCTTCTTTTTCCATTTCCAGTCTTGCTTTTTCATCAGAAAGTTCCAGGAATTTTATTTCGAATTCTTTCTCCTGTTCTGCAAGGTCATACATGATTTCTGTTTTTTCTTTCTCAAAGATTTTTCTCTCCTGTGTGAGCAAATGGAGTCTCCATTCAAGTGTCTTTTTTTCTTCTTTTAAGAATTTTTCAATTTCCCATTTTTCCGCTTCCAGACTTTCCTTTTCCAGTTCCAGATTTACTCCTTTTTTTTCAAGAAATCCTTTCTGTTCTTCCAGTTCTTTTTTCGTTCTTTCCTGTAATTTTGTAAAATCCTCCCTGACCTTTTCAATATTCGCCCTTTCTTTGTTCAGAGCATAGAGTAATTTATCGTATTTTTCTTTCAGTTTTTTTTCTTCATCATGGAATTTTTTTATATGTTTTTCTTTCAATTCTTCAAAATTTTCTTTTTCTTTTTCCAGTTCCACCAGTTTTCTCTTTCCCTCTTGAGTTACTTTCTCATATTTTTCTTTCACCTCCTTCTCATAAGCTGCTTTTTTCTCATTAAATTCTTCCATAGTTTTTTTTAAGGACTCGTCCATATCATCTGTTTTTTTCTGCTTTTCCAGGAGTTTTTCCAGTTCTTCTTTTTTATCCTGAAGGGATTTCTTTTCTCCTCTGAGTTTTTCTATGGCTTTTTGAAGTTTTTTTATTTCTTCACCCTGGCCCGGTTTGTGTTGACTTGTATATTCTTCTTTTTCTCTATGAAGTCTCTCGTTATCTTCCTGCAGTTTTTTTATTGTATGTAACATTTCCAGTGTTTTTTCATCGGGTTTGGCCATTGCTCTGGTTTCTCTACCTGTAATAGATATTTCTTCTTTTTCTTTTTCGAGACGGTTTTTTTCTTCTCTGAGTTCTTCTATAGTTTGCTGAAGTTTTATAAAGGTTTCTCTATTTTCTTCCTGATCATTATGGCTTTCAAGATAACTTTGAAATTCTTCTCTGTCATGGGTCAGTTCCATTTTTTCTTTTCTTATATTTATTCTTTCTTTACCCAGTTCTTTATATGTTTTATCTTTATAGTTTTCCAGTTCTCTCCGGTCTTTTTCCAGTTCTTTCTTGAGAATTTGAAGATCTTTTTCTTTTTCTTCCAGTTCTTTTTTTATGGCTACGAGTTTATTCTTTTCTTCAAGGAAGGACACATCAAGCAATTCTTCCCTGAGAGGTTCTTTTTTTGTTTTTTCCTGAAGAAATTTTTTCCCCCCTTTCTTTTCCGATTTTATTTCTTCTGGAATATCTTCTATAAAGGAAAAATATTCTTCTCTTATATATAGTTCAATTTCTCTTTGACTGTCAGGAGGAATGGAAAGATTTTTACCCATTTCTATAAGTTGATCTCTGTATTTTTCTATTCTTTTTCCATGAGTTGCATATAGTTCTTTTACATAGTTATAAAAAATTCTTTCTCCTTCCAGCATGGAAAATTCCGAAGAACCTGGCAGGAAATCAAATCTATCACCTGTTTCATCTTTGTCTCTGAACAATGTTTTTGTCTCCTCTCAAAAGGAATTTATATGAAGATCGTGACGCGTGACGCGTGACGCGTGACGCGAGGATAATATGTAATTTATCTATATATTATATCAGGGATTTAAAAAATATCTATACAGTTTTTTATAAAAATTTGTTTCTTTTGTTTGAAATAACAGATTCATAAACCTTTTCGATTCTCTTAAAAACTTCAGTCCACGTATAATATTTCAGTAAAGGCGTAATTTCTTCGTTACTTAAATTTTCCCCTGAGAGATATAGTTGTTCTTTCAGTGATTTTTTTAAATTTTCTACGAATAGAGGTAGATCTTCTTCTACCGGCCTGTCAGGACCGTTAAGACGGGGGAGAGGGACAGTGCTTATAAAGGGCATATATTTTTCGTTTTTCATTTCTGTCAATGCAGGAAGTTCTGTTACAACGATTCTGCACCCTGATGAAAGGGCTTCAATAATAACAAGAGGAAAACCTTCATAAAAGGACGGAAGAACGAAAATATGACAGGTTCTCATAAGTTCTGCCAGGTTTTTCTGGCTTATCTGGCCATGCCATGTGACTTTGTTTTTTATTTCTTCAGATTTTTTCAGAATTTCATCTTTTTCCGGCCCTGAACCGCTTCCTGCCATATGGAGATGCCAGTTGAAATGACTGATCCTGTTCAGTGCTTCAAGGAGCCAGTAAACACCTTTCGCTTTGCTGAGTTTTCCTGCATAAAGAATGTTGATTCTGTCTTTTTTCTCTTTAAAGCCATTATAGAATAGTTTTTCATTGTAACCTGTACCTGTAAGAAAGACAATTTCAGGGGTAAGTCCGTATGTTTTTATGACATGTTCTTTCTGAGCTTTTGAAAGTGCCAGCACACCATTTACCTGTGAACAGCCTGATATAACCCTCTGTCTGTGTTGAGGACACAGAGCAATTTGCCTGAGATCTGTTCCGTGACAGTGGGCTACCAGAGGAATGTCCGGGAAGGTTCTTTTTATGAGGCCTGTCATGAGCCACAGATGGTGGCTGTGTATTATATCAGGTTTAAACCTTTCTACAGATGCGATAAGTTTTTCCCTGAACGAGTTTTCATATTTAATTATATCCTCTTCTGAAAGATCTGAAAATCTTGTACTTTTATAGGGCATAACATCACTCATGCCTGCCACGTCAAAGGGGAGATTTTCACTGTTAAATTCAACAAAAATGTGTTTACCTGTGAGATAATCGGGTAAACAGTAATTTTCTCCTCTGGAAATACCTGCAAGAAGAAAATTTTCATAGCCCTTCTTATGGGATTCTGAAATAATTTCCCTTATTGTTATACCGCTGCCTGTAGCTTCCGGCTTCTGACTTAACGTATGAAGGATTTTCATAATATATCTTGCTTTTCTCCCTGAAAATATGTGAATAAGTCTCTGGATTCTCTGGAAACAATTAATATTCCTTTATTTTATGTTATAATATTATGACTTTTCTGTTGAAAGGATATAAAAAAATAAAGGAGGAATTATTATGGTAAGTTCTTTTTTGAAAAAATTTATAGCAGGAACACTGACAGCTCTGGCTGCAACTACTGTTGTTTCTGCCCGGGACATCTTACCTGTACCACCTGATAAATTTGAAGGTGAAGCCAATCTTACCGTCAGAGACTCTACCCCTGATTTCCCTCATGCAGTAAAAGCACCGGAAGGTGCACCCAATGTGTTGCTAATAATTCTGGATGATGCAGGCTTCGGCTCCAACAGTACCTTTGGAGGCCCTGTGAATACTCCGACCCTTGATAAACTGGCTTCTACAGGGCTTTCCTATAACTGTTTTCATACTACAGCAGTATGTTCTCCTACAAGAGCCTCTCTCATAACAGGCAGAAACCATCATTCTGTTCACTCCGGCTGTATACCAGAGTTTTCCACAGGTTATGAAGGTTATAATAATATAATAGGTAAAGATACAGTTACTATAGGTGAAATATTAAAACAAAATGGATACTGCACTTCCTGGTTCGGTAAAAACCACAATGTACCGGAATGGGAGTCAAGTGCTGCAGGGCCTTTTGACCGATATCCGGTAGGTCTTGGATTTGAGTATTTCTACGGTTTTATCGGAGGTGACACAGATCAATGGGATCCTCATCTTACTGAAAATACAAGGCCAGTATCAAAACCTTCAGATGATAAGAATTATCACCTTGATAAAGATCTGGCAGATCATGCCATTAGATGGATAAGAGAACAGAAAACCCTTGCGCCGGATAAACCTTTTTTTGCATACTACTGTCCCGGCACATCCCATGCCCCTCATCATGCTCCGAAAGAATGGATAGAAAAATATAAAGGCCATTTTGAGCAGGGATGGGATAAAGTAAGAGAAGAAACCTTTGAACGTCAGAAGAAACTCGGTGTTATTCCTCAAAATACTGTTCTTACACCGAGACCTGATTCAATTCCTCCGTGGGACTCTCTTTCCCCTGAGCAGAAAAAGCTTTATGCACGTATGATGGAGGTTTATGCCGGAGCTCTTGCGCATTGTGATTACCAGATAGGCCGTGTTCTGGATGCAATTGAAAAAGATGGCCATATGGATAATACGCTGATAATCTACATATCGGGTGACAATGGAGCAAGCGGTGAAGGCACTCTTAACGGACTGCTCAATGAATACAGTATGTTTAACGGTATCCAGGAAGATCTGAATTTTTTGTTACAACATATGGATGAACTCGGAAGTAATATGACATGCAATCATTATCCTGCAGGATGGGCATGGGCAATGGACTCACCCTTACAATGGGTAAAACAGATGGCTTCACACTTTGGAGGAACGAGAAATGGTATGGTCATATGCTGGCCTGACCGTATTAAAGATAAGGGCGCCATCAGAACTCAATTCCATCATATAATAGATATTGTTCCAACTATACTGGAAGCTGCAGGTATTGAAGAGCCTTATGTGGTAAACGGCATAACTCAGAAGCCCATTCAGGGTGTAAGTATGGCTTATACCTTTGGTGATGCTAAAGCACCATCGAAACGAAAAACCCAGTATTTCGAGATGATGGGCAACCGTGGCCTGTATCATGACGGATGGTTTGCCTGTACCACACCGGTAGGTGTGCCATGGGATTTAAAAACACCAAAAACAGTAGATATACTGGATTATAACTGGGAACTTTATAATATTACAGAAGACTTCTCTCAGGGTAATAATCTTGCAGATAAACATCCTGAGAAACTGAAAGAACTTCAGAATATGTTCTGGGTTGAAGCAGGAAAATACAATGTGCTGCCTCTTGACAACAGAGGTATAACAAGAGCTCTGGACGGAGGGAGACCCGGGCTAAATGAAGGAAGAACTTCTTTTACCTTTTATCCCGGTACTGTAAGAGTGCCTCTTGGAACGGCTCCTGATATAAAAAATAAATCCTATACTATTACAGCTATCCTCGATATTCCGAAAGAGGGAGCAGATGGTATGATTGTCAATCAGGGAGACCGTTTTGGAGGATGGGGGCTGTATATGATGGACAGTAAACCTGTATTTCTATATAATCTTGCAAATCAGGTAAGATATGAAATCATGTCTGATGAAAAACTTCCTCCCGGATATGTTACTGTCATTTTTGATTTCAAGTATGACGGAGGAGGGGCAGGTAAAGGCGGCAATGGTATTCTTTCTATAAATGGAAAGAAGGTTGCAGAAGGAAGAATAGAGCAAACTATGGGATTTTTCTTCCCTCTTGAAGGTGGTTTTGATATTGGAGAAGACTGCAGTGCACCTCTGGTAGAAACATATGAAGCACCGTTCAAATTTACGGGAACCATAGAGAAAGTTGTAATTGACCTGAAATAATTTTATTATGAAGCGTAATACGTGACGAGTTCAATCTCCGGGCATCGCGTATTACGCTTTATCTGTAAGGAAAAATGAGATCTCATTCCTCTCGTCACGCGTTACCCGTTACCCGTCACAATTCTCATATAATCATAATTGCCAGTAAATAATTTTATGATATAATTATCTAATTATGAATATAAAAAGTATCTGTGGGAAACAGCGATCCTTTTAAGATTGCAGATAAAATTTTTCACAGGATTTTTCACGGAAATTTTTAGAGAGTAATTGTTTTATATCCATTGTCTTAACAGAAATTCAAGAAAAATAAATGAAAATTTTTAGAGAGGAGATCGTTTTATGCCCCTTGTTTTAACGGAAATAAGAGAAAATATAGGCTGTATTACTCTGAATAATCCCAGAAAAAGGAATGCCTTCAGTGAAGAACTTCTCGGAGATATGCTTTCTGCAATAGCTGATTTCGAACAGAAAAAGATCCCTGTAATAGTTTTGAGAGCAGAAAAAGATGCAAAAGTCTGGTCTGCAGGTCATGATGTGACAGAACTTCCTAAATCTAGGCGGGACCCCTTACCCTATTACAGCCCTCTGGAAAAAGCTCTGAGAGTTGTCCAGTATTATCCCGGAGCCGTAATAGCTATGGTTCAGGGAGGTGTATGGGGAGGAGCATGTGATCTGGTAATAACCTGTGACATGATAATAGGAGATCCTACCTGCACATTTGCCATTACGCCGGTAAAACTGGGACTTCCTTATAATCCTACCGGTATTCTTCATTTCATTACAAGACTTGGAATTAATATAGCAAAAGAGATGTTTTTTACAGCCGATCCTGTTCCTGCCGAAAAGGCGGAAAAGTGGGGTATTTTAAATCATCTTGTTCCAGGAGAAGAACTGGAGGATTTCACCTTTAATCTTGCCAGAACAATTGCTTCCCGTTCACCTCTGGCAATTGCAGTTATAAAGGAACAGTTCCGTATTCTCTGTGATGCCCATCCCATAACACCTGAAACATTTGAACGTATGCAGGGGTTAAGGAGAAAGGTTTATGACAGCCACGATTATACGGAAGGTATCAATGCTTTTCTTGAGAAGAGAAAGCCTGTATTTAAGGGCGAGTAGTGAGATACCCTTATCTAATTACCGCTCCAGATAAGTCAGTATCCATTTCTAAAACCTGTCCCTGACCGGACTCTTCCGGAAAAGATATGATCCTGTTGTGTGACAAACTGGTTTTTTAGACGTTTAATATTTTGCATCTATATAATTTATAACTCTCTTTTAATACGGCATATCTTTTCCTCCAGAGCCCGGCCAGGGACAGGAGTGAGTGCCATGTTTTTTTGGATACCAATTTACCTGTTGCGGTACTAAGAAATTTTTACAGATTGGATGTGTGAACTAATTGAGTAAATTATTTATGAAAAATTCGATATTATTAATTCTGGTACTTCTTCTGATTTTATCATCAGGTTGTGGAGATGATATTACACAGAGTATTAATGATAGCTCAATCTATTCTAATTCAGAGCACTGGTTGTCATTACCTTCATCAATAGATAAACCGGTGGATGTTTTTTACCTTTACCCTTCAGCATTGATGGCGATAGATCCAAATGGACCGCCGGAGATCTGTGCTATTGATGATCCCAACATGATACAGGGTGCACAATCAGCTTTTGCACGGCAGGCTACTGCTTTTCAGAATACAGCTAATATTTATGCGCCATACTACAGGCAACTGGCACTGTCTCTGACTATGGCTCCGGCAGAAAGAGAACAAATTGTATCAGGAATACCGACAGACTATGCCACTGAAGCTTTCGATTACTATATAAAGCATTATAACAATGGACGTCCCTTTATTTTAGCTGCCCATTCACAGGGAGCGAATGTATTGAGTTATATGCTGGCAGGATACCTGAAAAATAATCCTGAAGTTTATAAAAAAATGATTGCAGCGTATGTTATCGGATATTATGTTACACCGGATTACCTTGCTAAAAATCCTCACTTGAAATTTGCCGAAGGTCCTGATGATACGGGAGTAATAATTTCTTATAACACTGAAGCTCCCGATGTTAATAACACAGACAATATCCTCTATCAAGGTCCCGGCCTCGTCATAAATCCTATTACGTGGACAAGAGACGAAACGGTGGCTACTACTGCCCAGGGACTGGGGTCACTCATGCCTGATCCCAATGGAGTATTTGTGCAGGTTCCGCAGTATGCCGACGCATGTGTAAATAAAACCGCAGGTGTCCTGATTTGTACTACTGCCGATGAAGACGCATTATATAAATTAACAGGGGGAGCCAGAGGTATTTACCATAGCTTTGATTATCCTTTTTATTACTATAATTTACGACAAAATGCTGCCGACAGAACTGATATTTTCTTGAAAACCTGGCACAGGAACGAGTAGAAAATCAATTGTGTTTAATGCAGGTGCCTCTTGCAACATATTCTTTCAGTATATCATTCTGGATTGTTCCCGATATGCATGACAGGGGGACATTCTGTTTTTCTGCCACTGCCATATACATTGCAAGCAAAATGGCTGCCGGTGCATTTATGGTCATAGATGTAGATACTTTATCTAAAGGGATTTTTTCGAAGAGTATTTCCATGTCTTTTAAACTATTATATCGTTCTATTAAAACATTTATGTATTAAAATAATATAAAACTATTGATTTGCTTATGATATACGTGTATTACAATATATAAAGATTTTCATAAAACGTTATACTATCTATGGCAACGCCTACTTTGCCTACTTCACCGAGACACAGCGGATGGTCTGAATCATATCCTATCTGTGTGGGCAGATCAAATGCCACAGAAAGTCCTGTCTGACCCTGCTCTAAAAGGTATCTGTATCTTCTGTTGGATTCTTCTGCTGTGGCAAAACCGGCATATTGCCTCATTGTCCAGAATCTGCTCCTGTACATATTTGGATAAATGCCCCTTGTAAAGGGATATTCGCCGGGAAATCCGAGGTCATTTAAATAGTCCGTCTCCGATGGTGTATAGAGATGTTTTATTTCCATATCCGATGTGTTTCTGAATTGTTTTTTTCTTTCCTCTGTTTTATGTGTTTTTTCTTCCTATGATTTAAATTTTTCCGGGAAATTATTTTCCATAAGATTATCACTCCTTCTGTATAAATCGTGACGTGTAACGCGTAACGCGTGACAGGTGGTTTCAGTGTTAAATAGTTCAAATCTTAAGAGAAAATATCCTTCTAAGGAGATGAATTTTTTCTGCAAGTCATAAAAAAATACAGTGGTAAAACAGAATGTTCTACCACTGTATTTTTTTATAGATACTAAATTCTGCTGCCCATTGTTAAAGCCATTATGGCCATAATTGTGTGCATGCGGTTTTCAGCTTCGTCAAACACTATGGACTGAGGACCGTCTATGACTTCATTGGAAACTTCCATTCCTCTGTCAGCAGGGAGACAGTGCATGTAGTAGGCTTTTTTGGAGGCGTACGACATCATCTTTTTGTCACAGACCCATTTTTTGCATTTATCTACTTCTTTCTGGGCTTTCTTGTGATCATGTTCTATTCCTTCTTCGGGGAAAGCAAGCATGGATACAGGACACCAGGCTTTAGGATAAACTATGTCTGCTCCTTCAAAGCCTTCTCTCATATCATTGGTCATATTGAATTTTGTGCCATTTTCTTCTGCCCATTTCTTACACTGTTCTATGACTTTCGGATCGAGTTCGAATCCTTTCGGATAGGCAAAGGTTACATCCATTCCCATTTTTACGGGAGCAAGTATAAGAGACTGAGGTACTGCTCTCGGTTTATGAGGTGATGCTGAATATGCGTAGGACATGGTGAATTTTACGCCTTTAAACTGGCCGAATTTTTCTTTTATAGTTACCAGGTCAGCAAGGGCCTGAGTGGGATGATATTTGTCACATTCCATATTGATTACCGGAATATCTGAATATTTTGCAAATTCTTTTATGACTCTGTTGGATTTTCCGTATACCCATTTTACAGGATCTCCATAGGCTCTTATGGATATGCCATGTCCCATTCTGGAGAGCACATTTGCCACATCTGATACTCTTTCAGTTGAATAGGCTTCTTCTTCGCCTTCGAGAGCGGGAGTGTATATTTTGCCCGGTTCCAGGTTGTTTGCATGGCCTCCGAGATGGGTCATACCTGTTTCAAAAGAGTTTCTGGTTCTGAGTGACTGATTGTAGAAAATCATAAAGAGGGTTTTGTTGTTAAGGATATGGCTCATATCCTCTCCCATAAGAAATCTCTTTTTAAGTTCAAGGGATACTTCTATTAGAGTCTCCCACTCTTCTTTTGTGTAGTCGAGTTCTGCATCGATGTAGTCTCGGCCTCTGAAACTGAATGTCTTCACGCTAAAGTCCTCCTAATTTTTAAATTGTTTAACTTTTTGCCGTCAGGAATTTTTTATAATTCATAGCTGATGGCTTATTTTTTTATTAACACTTCGAAAGATTCTAATTCAAAAAAATTTTAAAGTCAATATTTTCACAGGTAAAATTTTTCTGTGACAATAAAATGTTTTTTGTAAGCCTCTGTCTGACTATCAATTCATCTGAAAAACATCAAAGAGAAAGGCAAAAATATCAGCCTGTTCGTTAATAACCTTAGATGTCGGTTTCCCCTGACCGTGGCCTGCTTTAGTTTCTATCCTTATAAAGGTTCTCGTTTTACCGTCAGATTTTTCCTGAAGAGTGGCCATAAATTTTTTTGCATGACTCGGAACGACTCTGTCATCTGTATCTGCCGTTACAATAAGTATGGGAGGATATTCCACTCCTTCTTTTATATTATGAAGTGGCGAATAGGCATAGATATATTTAAAATCTTCAGGATTTTCTTCAGGATTTCCATATTCTACAATCCATTTATGTCCTACCGTGAATTTATGATATCTGAGCATATCAGTAAGGGGTACACTGCATATAACGGCACCGAATAAGTCTGGTCTCTGAGTCATACATGCAGATACAAGGAGGCCTCCGTTACTTCCTCCTGAAATACCAAGTTTTTTAGAATTTGTATATTTATTGTTTATTAAATATTCTGCTCCAGAGATAAAATCATCGAAAACATTTTGTTTTTTCTCTAACATGCCGGCTCTGTGCCATTCTTCTCCATATTCTCCTCCTCCACGAAGATTTACTATGGCAGATATGCCTCCATGTTCCATCCATACAAGCCTTGTTACGTTGAATCCCGGTGTAAGACTTATATTGAATCCTCCGTAACCGCCCATAAGAACAGGATTTTCTCCATCTACAGGAAGATCTTTTTTATGGATCAGAAACATAGGAATCTGTGTACCGTCTTTTGAAGGAAAAAAAACCTGTTTCGCTATATATTTTGATGGCTCAAAATTGACTTTTGATGTAAGGAATTCCCCGGTTTTCCCTGTTTTAAAATCATAGTGATATATACAGGTAGGACGGAGAAATGATTGGAAAGGAAAGAACATTTCCGTATCGTCTCTTCTTCCCGGAATGCCGGAAAAATCAATCATTACAGTGCCTATGTCAGGTAGTTCTATGTCTCTATCGAAAGAACCGTCATTATTAAAGATTTTCAGTTTATTACTGGCATCCTGAAGATAACATATTACAAACTGGTTATTAATCATGGTAACGGATTCTATTGTATCTTTTCCTTCAGGAATTATTTCCTTCCAGTTTTCTCTTTCCGGATGATTTATGTCAATTGCAATGATACATCCTTTCGGTGCATTTAAATTACTGTGGAAGTAAAACATATTCCCGATATTATCAAGGGGATGATATTTTGCATCAGGAGTGTCTATAAGTTTTATAAAAGGTTCTTTACTGTTCAGTTCTCTGTAATAAAGTCGGTTTTTCTCAGTACATCCATGGGAAATATAAAGTAAAAGATATTTATTATCATCTGTAACAGCAGGGGAAAAACTCCATTCTTTCTCATCAGGTCTTTCATAAATGAGAAGATCTTCTTCCTGGGAAGTACCGAGTTTATGCCAGTAAACACGATTATAGAAAAATTCATCTCCTGGAGGGACTGTTCCCGGTTGCGGATTTCTGCTGTAGAAAAATCCGCTCTTGTCTGGCATCCATGCAGCACCGCTGAATCTTGCCCATCTGAGTATTTCCGGGTAATCTTCACATGTTTCTACATCTCTTATTTTTATTTCCTGCCAGTCACTGCCGCTTCTGGATATACTGTAGGCAAGGAGAGAACCGTCTTCTGTGTAACACTGAAATCCTGGTGATACTGTACCGTCTTCACTTAATTTATTCGGATCCAGAAGAACAGAGGGAATACCGTCAAATCCTTCCTGTTTGTAGAGGACAGCCTGATTTTGAAGTCCCTCATTTTTTGTATAGAAAAGGTATTTCCCTTTTTTCTTTGGCACTGAATATTTAGTATAATTCCATAGTTCCTTAATTCTTTCTCGTATTTTTTCGCGGACAGGAATTTTTTCCAGATATTCAAAGGTTACTCTGTTCTGCTCATTTACCCATTCCACTGTTTCCGGTAAGAGAGGATCTTCCATCCATCTGTAAGGGTCACATACTTTCGTGCCATGATAGTCATCTATAATATTATCTTTCCTTAACTGTTTCATGATAATCTCCTTATATAAAATTTATATACGAAGTCAGATTATAGCAGAAATAAATTAGAAATTCAAATTTGCCATTCTTTCTGCAGAATAAAAAGTGAAAAGTGAAAAATAGGATTTTCCTGTTTTTCACTTTTTACAAAATCTTGACTTTTCAGATTAATCTATTTACTTTCAGAAGAATAAATTTCATTACTGCCATTTCTCTGATCTTCCCATATTACCTGTGCCTTTCCGGAAGAACAGACACCTATGGCAGGTTCTTCTACATTAGTCGTTCCTGGTGCGTCATCTACTCTCTCATTTGCCCCCCAGACACCTCCAGAAGGTTTGAAGGCTGAGTAAATATCCCAGTTCCCGTTTCTATTGTCAGACCATACTGCATAAGCATTGCCGTAAGCGTCGACTCCTACATCAGGTAACCCTACCAGAGTTGTACCGGGAGCATCATCTACCCTTACGTTTGTTCCCCATGGCTGGCCTGAAGGTTTGTAAGAAAAATAAATATCAGGATTTGCAGCACCGTTCCTCTGATCATGCCATATAGCATAAGCATTGCCATATGAGTCTACTGCTATTCTCGGAGCGAGAGCATTGCTTCCTGACGGGCCGTCACTTATTTTTACAGGTGTCTGCCATACTGAACCTAATAATGAATAGGATGCATATATTTCGTCATAACCATTTTTTCTGTCTGCCCATATTGCATAAAGACCTGAGGCACTTTCATATATTGCTATGTCAGGAGAGCTTACCAGTGCAGTGGTATTTTTATCCCATGTTACTCTTTGATTTATCCAGCTGCCTCCTGAATTATAAGCATAATAAATATCAGGATTTGTAGGCGGTGATTCAGTGGATCTTCTCCCATCAACCCATATTATACAGGCAATTCCAGTAGAAGAAAATGCTACAGCAGGATTTCTCACTGTAGTTGGTATTGTATTATCATCAACCTTTTCATTTGTTTGCCATGTTCCTCCTGCAGGTCTTTTTGAACAATAGATATGAGGTTTTGTCCCGCCGTCTCTTTCATCTACCCACACGGCACAGGCATTCCCTGCAGGATCTACCGATATATCAGGGTTCTGTGCATTGTTCCCTGTTGAGTCATCGTCTACTCTTACATTTGTTCCCCATGTACCGCCTGAAGGCCTGTAAGAAAAATAAATATCCATATTGCCATTTCTGTTATCAGTCCATACGGCGTAGGCATTGCCTGACGAGTCTATGGCTATACGGGGGAAAGCCCCTGCCGGTACACCGGTAACATCACTTACTTTTATGTTTGTATTCCAGTAGGCAGAGCCAGGGGTAGGTGTGGCAGTCACGGCAGGTGTCGGGGTAGGTGTAGGAGCGTAAAGGGATTTTATGTCAACTACAGTAGTTCCGTTGACTACATTTACTTCAGACCTTGCAAAAGGATTGTTCGGATCTGCCGTGTAGTCACTTTCACTCCTCCAGCATTCTATAAGACCTGAGCCCTGGGGGATATCTGTAAAAATATACAGACCATTCGGATCAGAAATAGTTATTGCATTTGGATTCGCTTTGTTTTCCCTCATAGCAGGATAGAGGTAACTGTAAAAAAGGATATAGCCATTAACTACAGGTGTAGTCCCGTCATATTCCAGAAGTTTTCCCTGAATGTTTCCTACTGGCATAACAGGA
The DNA here is from genome assembly GCA_964431735.1 of uncultured Synergistia bacterium. Classification (GTDB taxonomy): domain Bacteria; phylum Vulcanimicrobiota; class SpSt-956; order SpSt-956; family JAKJGF01; genus CALARM01. The sequence goes on from CAYSLJ010000051.1 coordinate 33,990, forward strand.
GTACCTGTCGGAGTAGGTGTGAGAGGGTCCGGGACAGGAGTGAGTTCTTCGAGATTTATATCAAGTGTTACTTCACTGCCAGCAGGGACTGTTACTGTGACGTAACCTTTCTTTCCTGCAGATGAGGAAGAGACTGTTACAGTAACCTCTGTGGCAGGTATTCCGGGGAGTATATAATTGCCGTTGCTATCTGTTATTGTGTATTGATTTGTACCGTTTACTTTTATCTGCCCGTCACTGACAGGGTTTCCTTTATATGTTACCTGCCCTTTAATAGTTCCGACTTTTTCCACTACAGTTACTGCTACTTCTGCCCTTTTAGAACCGGCAGTTGCTACAATGAGTCCTGTTCCTGCTTTGGTAGCAGTAAAAATACCGTATTTATCTATTGTGCCTATGTCATTTACGACAGACCAGTTTGTGTCAGGTATGACCGGAATGGTTCCCTGTGTCTCTCCATAGGCAGTAAATTCCAGGATTCCTCCTATGCCTACAGGCATAAGAACATTTTGCGGTATAATCTTAAGGGTATTAAAAGTTGAAACACCTGCATTCGGATCAGTTACTACTATTTGTTCTTCAAGAGGCAAAAATTCAGGATATGTTATTTTCACATCTTTTATACCTGCAGGTACATCTGTTAATTTAAAATAACCGTTGTCTCCTGTTTGAGTTGTTATAAGGGTTCCCTCTATATAAACCGTTGCTCCTGAAGCAGGTTTATATCCTTCAGGAGGAAGATTTTCTGTAAGGAGAACCATACCGTATTTTGGAACATTTTCCTTTGCTGCAATAGCTGCGGGGATAAAAATAAATCCTGAATAAGAGCCTGCAATAGCCTGGATTATAGCAGTAAATAAGATACCGCATCCGGATAAGAGTATAAGAAACGACAAGATTGTGATAATCAACAGATGCTTTTTCATTTAACCTCTCCTTATAAATAAGATTTTGGATTACAAATACGATGTTTATTTTGATTTAGTTCCCTCTTATAAATCCGGGGTAGTAGAAAAAATATAAATTCTGTTCTGAGAAATAGTTCAACTTTCAGTAAAAAAAATCCTTTTATTCAGACTATAGTTTTGCACTTTTTTTAAAACTATAATTTATTTTTGACCTTGCCCTAATGTTCTCTGAAATATCTGACTTTTTTCCACGCCATGTCCACCCTTTCAGGTGTGTGGAATTTTATCTGTCCCTCTTTATGGAACTCTTTCAATTCTTCAATAGAAACTTCTGCGAGACTGTAATTTACATTATAATAATCGAACTTATATTCTTTAACACCTGTATGACTGACTGCCATATTAAAAAGTTCTGTACCTTCGAAGGGATTAACTATGAACATGGATGTAAAATCCAGGTCTGATTTTACGGCATAATCTATGGTCATATAAAGTTCTTCTCTTGTTTCCGTTGGAAATCCGAACATGAAAAAACCCTGTGTGACTATACCTGCCTCTTTAGAGGTTATTGTGATTATTTCCTTCAGTTTTTCAAGATTCATATTCTTTTTTATAAATTTTTGGAGTCTCTGAGAGCCTGTTTCTATAGCATATGTTATAAAGAATGTGCCTGCTTCTTTGAGTTTAAATATGAGATCTCTGTCCATCAGATCCCCTCTCAGACCATTGGGAAAGGCAAGTTTTATATCATAACCGCTTTCTATTATAAAGTCACATATTTTAGAAGCTCTTTCTTTATCAATATTAAAGATATCATCCCATATAAAAAACTGCTTTACTCCGTAATCATTATATAAAAGTTTCATTTCTTTCCATACATGTTCTGCTGACCTTGCGCGGAAGCGTTTCCCGAATATATTATGACAGTATATACAGTTATAGGGACATCCTCTTGAGGTAAATATGGTCATAGCTTTCGGTCTTACCTGAACTGCATCTGGATATTTTTTATCTTTATCCAGATATTCGTAATATCTCTGGTTATATCTGGGATCGTCTGTCATGTCATAGGCAGGGAAGGGGATTTTATCCAGATCTTCAATAAAGTCTCTGGGATGAGTCTTTATTATATGGCCTTTCTGTCTGTAAATGATTCCTTTTATATGATCTGTTTCTTCTTTTCTTTCCAGTTTTTTTACAAGTTCTACAAAGGTTAATTCCCCTTCATGGAGTACCGAGAAATCTATAAAATGATTTTCAAGCAGTTCTTCTCCCTTTCCATTTGCATGGGGGCCTCCTGCTACAATTATACATTTTTCATTAATTCTTTTTATGAGTCTCACCAGCAGTGCCAGCAGATCTGCGTCTCTTGAGTAAGATTTTATACCGACCAGGTCAGGCTTTACTTTTCTCATATATTTTCTGAGATCGCCTGCCACATCGGCAGATAATTTTGTATCAAATATTTCTATATATCTGTTTTTATTATCTTCACGAAGACATGATGCCAGATACATAGGCCCTATTGGATGGGCAAGTTCTATGGAAGTTCTGCTTCTTTCCGGCACCACTGCTTCTATTAATAATATGTTAAAAGGTTTCATTTCACTCTTCACTTCTCACCAATCACGACTCACCACTCACCATATATAACATAACAATACTCATAAGTCAATGAATAAAATTACCCTGTAAGAATCATAAAAGCCGGTATAAACCGGCCTTTATGAATAAATACCATAAACATTATAAGATCACCGAGTTATCAGATAACTCTTATTATTGAAGTTTTACATTGAAGTTTGTCTTTGAAGCAGATGTAACCTAGTTGTTACTGTTTAGATTACGGACAAAAGGAGAGGATTTAACCCTTACATATTGCCTGGAACATATTTCCATTATTTCATCGTCTTTAACGAAGTGAGTATTGGCTTCTTCCATTTCTTTTTTTCTTCGTAACCACTTTTTGAAATCCTTGAGTGACTTCTTGTTTTTTTCCTGTAAGTCCATGATTGATCACCTCTTTGCTTATTCTAAATGTACTATTTCATTTATTATAAATTTTTTATTTATACCATACTATTAGGAAGATTACATTTTGAAAAAATTAATAATAATTTTTACCGTAAAAATCAAACAGGAGATAAATATCTCCTGTTTGAAAATTTTTATATTTAATGTCTGTCAGGTAGTTCTATAAAGGATGGTTTTCTGGATTTACCGGTTTCTTCTTTTTCTTTCATAATTTTCTGTGTTATGTCTGTGAGTTTTTCTATAAATTCATCCCATTTACCATCTTTTGACATAGCTGTATCTTTATATTTGTTATAAAGTTTTTCATTCATATACTTATTGTTTTTGGGAGCATAGATAGCCAGTCCCTGAGAAGAAGCATAATCTTCGTCATCTTTTATATGTTCTTCTGCAATGACAGCTTCAGAAATAACTTTTTTTATGTCCTGTGCCGCTTCTTTTAGTTTCGGGTCTGTAATATCCTTTGATTTCAGTATATTATCTGCAAGATGTCCCAGATCTCTATAGTCTCTGTAAGGAGCAGACGATGATCTCTGGCTGTAAGAAGTAGTATCATGGAGTACATCTTTTATAATCTTTCTGTCAGTATCTGTATTCATAAGAGCCTCTGCCAGATTATCTATAGATGCTTTTACACTGTCCATTTTACTGAGATCGATAGCAGAGAAGGTAGTTGTAGATTTTGCAGATGTTTTATCACATTCTTCTATTATACCTTTTGATATGTTTTCTGCCGTAGCGTTTCCTTCTTCTGCAAGTTTATTCATACTATTCAACATGGGAACATAGGGCATACCGATGCCTCCCACTGTTTCTTCAGAGGCTATCATAGTATGTGCTCTGTCTTTAAGTTCATATGCTACTTCAGGCTGTGCCATAAGGCAGCAGTCAAAAATGACTACTTCAGGTTTCACTCCTGTCTGTTTTTCAGCTTCTGCCAGTGCCTGTCCTATTTCCGGAAGGGTCATCATTTTTTCTCTGTCTTCAAAACCTCCGAGAAAACCTGCTCCGTGGTCGCTCATGAGTATTACATATTTCTTTGCAGGATAGTTTTTCATACCCCATACAAGGAAATCTGTAAGGGTCGCCGGCTCTCCCATATTAACAAATCCCATATCCTCTACTACTTTAGAATTTATTTTTGTTTCGTCATCACCTTTAGTGACAAAATATCTTCTTGCGCCTATCCATTCCGGCTCATTATTTGGAACGAAATCCTTACTTTTTGCTTTTAAGAGACTTCCTCCCGTATATGGTTTATCTACAAATAAAACCTGTTCGCTGTCCATTTTTTCATAGATGAATTTTTTTATGGCATTCATCATATGTTTTGATAACCTGTTTACTTCATTCTGCTGACTGTTCCCTGCAGCCATAGTGACGGATCCTTTTTCTTTCTCATCAGGTTTTAACATGGTCTGTGCCAGTTCATAGGCTACTGTGGTAACCATATTTACCATGTCTTTATCTTCCAGAACCTGTGTGGTAAGACCTGTGATTAATTCTGTCATACCCTGCATGAGGGGAGGGCTTGAAGAAAGTATGGATTCTGCTATATGGCCGGCCATTGCTCCTTCTCTGAACATTTCCTGGAATTGAGCCACTCCTTCTGCATCTCCTGTTTCTTCTGTGAGGAGTTTGCCGAAGGCTTCGTTATTTATAACCTGTTTTAATGCTTCACCGAAAAAATATTTCGTAAGAGATGGAACCTGGAAACGGGAGAGCTGGGCTACCACATTTACATTATCTGTAGAACCTACCTTCTCCATATCCTTCAGGTTCTGCATAATCATAGATTCAAGATTGTTTGAACCATCCAGATAGGTTAAAAAGGTAATTTCTTTTTCAGGTTTTGAGCTTCCCAGTATAACCTGGTCTTTTGTATTTGAAACTTCTTCGCTCCCGCCGGCCTGTTTTTTTATCTGTACGGGAACATTTATCTTATCATTTATTCCACTGATGTTCATTATATAAATCCTCCTAAATGTACTTATAAAATTTCTATTATAAATTATAACTATGAAGAAGGTAAATTAAAAGTCTTTTTTATTAAATTTTTGTTAACATTTAGCAAATTTTTTTCCTCTGGAGCCCGGCCTGTGAGCCCGGCCGGTGAGAGAAATGTGTGCCATATTTTTTTTACCAATTTACCTGTTGCCGTACTGAGTATGAAGGAAGGAATATATAAAAGATTTATAGAATTCATAATATTTATGAAGTATATATTAATTATTATTTTTATTTTATTATTTACCGTCCCGTCTTATGCCGGTACAGGAGATTTTTCTCCCGGACAGGATAATGCTCCTGATAAACCTGTCGTTCTAGATTCTTCCGGCAGAAGATTAGAAAATTCTCCCGATATAGAAAGTTTTTCAAAAACAAATACGGAAATGTTAGAAGAAAAATCTCCCGATAAAATATCTGACGTAATGGAAAAACCAAAATCCTCTGAGAAAATATCCGAAATAGATAGAAGAATGAATATTTCAGATGAGATTAAAAATCAGGATTTCAGTAATTATAATACTTATAATGTAACATCTGATATGCCAGGCTACTGGGATACAAGAGGAGACAGTTTTTTTTCTGACAGAAGATATGCAGAGGCTATAGAATTTTATACAAAAGCTCTGAAGATTAATCCTTCATCTAAAATACTGGATGATAAAATAGAAAAAGCTAAAATATTATTCGATAATCTGGATGTTCACTTTAAAAACTCTGAAGGCACGACTATTCTGCACAGTAAAGTAAATAATTTTGCCGATGTAAAAGCTCTTGTATATAACGGAGCTGATATAAATACAGTCAATATTTACGGAGATACTCCATTACATTACCTTGTCGGTTCCGTTGATTATAACCCTGACAGGGCTGATACTGCGAGATTTCTCATAGAACATGGCGCATCTGTTAATCTTCAGGACAGGGAAGGCAATACTCCTCTTCATAAGGCAGCAGAAAATGGTTATTACAGTCTGGTAGACCTTTTGATAAAGAAAGGAGCAAAAATTGATATTAAAAATTTTTATGGTTATACTCCTATGGACCTGGCAAAAATGTGGAACAGGAAAGATACTGTGATACTTCTTCAGAAATATGGTGCAAAATAAAAGGAGTTTTGCTGTTTATGAAAGGTTATATAATAACAGGATTTATAGTATTTATATTACTATCACTTATTTTACCTGTAAAAGCAGAATCTTCAGCAGAATACTATAACACCGGGAATGAATATTATAAAAATGGAGATTACTTTCAGGCCATAGAGTATTATAAAAAAGCTGTTGCTATAGATCCGGGCTTTGCAGATGCCTATTATAATATGGGAAATGCTTATTATATGCTGAAAGATCTGGCCATGTCCGATGAGTCATATAAAAATGCAATTCATGCAGATAGTAAACATATATCATCATTTTATAATCTGGGTCTTAACTATCAGGAAGAGGGACTTTTTGAGGAATCTTTAAAGCTTTTTAACCAGATATTGACTTTAGAATCTTCCAGAAATGAAGTCCGTTATGATAAAGGTGTGAGTTATTACAGTATAAATAATTATGAAAAAGCTCTTGAAGAATTTCATAAATATCTTGAGTTTAATCATTCAGGTGATAAATATGCACAGAAAGCCATAGATTATATACAGGAGATAGAATCTTCACATAATAACGATAAGATAAAAATTAAGGCACAGAGTCTGTGGTCTATTGACCCTTCGGGTAAGCCGGTTATGGCAGAAGATTTTTTACATAAAGGCTCGGAACAATTAGTTCTGGAGAATTACAGACTCGGTTCAGTTTACTATTACAGTATAATGAACAGAAAAGACGGAAAATGGTTTGAAATTGCCAGAACAGGAAATCTTGAGAAATATGACTGTTCTCCGTCTGCTGTAATCGGAGATTTAAACGGCGACGGCATTAAGGAATTACTCGTTGCTCAGAGAAGATTTCTTTACTGTTATACTATGGAAAAAGGTAAGTTTAAAGAAAAAATTTACCGGTTAGGAAATAATGATATAAGATCTATTTCTGCAGGCGATCTGGATAAAGACGGAAAAGACGAACTTGTTGCCCTTGTTCAGACTGTAAATTTATCAAACAGTATCTATAATTACGGAGGGAAGCTTTCCCCTGCCGTGTGGAAAATTTCACTTAACAGTCCGGAAAAGATCTGGCAGGGAGAAAGTTATTATAATTTCTGGCCCGACTCGAAAGATAGGATAAGTTTTACAGGTGATATTACAGGTCAGGGGAAAAATAAAGTGGTGCTTTTACTGGATGCCGGAAAAGATAAAAAGACTTCAAATTATGATATTCTTACATGGAACGGAGAGAGACTTATTGTAGAATATGAATTACGTTCCTCTTCCGGCATATACGGAGATTTTATTCCCGTAACCTGGGACGGTAAATCTTATTTACTTGGCAATTACAGATCTTCCATGGAATCTCCCGAAAGTCTTACATTTTCAAGACTAAAAAACAATAAATTCCAGGTTACAGGCGAATTATTTCCCGTTAAAAAATCTTACCGGCCTTTATGGTTTAACCCGGGAGACGGTTATGGTATTTTATACGGAAATACTTTTTATAAGATTTTGTCTGAATGAAAATCCACCTCTTTTTTTGATGAATATCTCCAATGTTATAATGCGAAATATAAGAACTTTTGCAGGTAAGATGGATTGATATTTGCAGTGATGGTAAAGGACCAGTTACTTTTGCCAGATATACCGGGCAGGAGACTAAATACCGCTCCAGATAAGTCAGTATCCATTTCTAAAACCTGTCCCTGTCCGGACTCT